>NZ_JBHUMD010000025.1:78999-79515 GCF_042684765.1 Flavobacterium suzhouense
TAGCATCGCTTCCTTCAATGTAGTTGTGAACCCGCTACCGGTATTAAGCACAGACCCTATGGACTTTGAAGCGACCGAGTGTGAGGAAACACCGGGCAATGCATGGTTCCATCTTGATGAGATCGCCACAGCGATTACTGCAGGCGCCTCAGGCTACACGGTAGTATTCTATGAGACAGGCCCTGAAGCCCAGAGTGGAAGCGGTACCCCGCTGGTAACGCCATACCCTTCACCGGACAACAATACGATCCATGCAAGGATCACCAATGCCGCTACAGGCTGCTGGACCACGGCAAGCGTACTGCTTCACGTTATCCCTGCACCTATAGCCACGCCACCGGCCCCTATTGCCGAGTGTGATGTCAACAATGACGGTTTTGCAACCTTTGACCTTACCGCCACGATCCAGGCGATAGAGAATGCCCTTGCCGATATCACGGTAACGGTACACGAGACACCACAGGATGCGGAGTTTGGTGTAAATGCCGTACCAAACACCAATGCCTACAACAACCT
>NZ_JBHUMD010000026.1:0-258794 GCF_042684765.1 Flavobacterium suzhouense
AGTACATTCAGGGGTAGTTCCGCTGGAAGCGACTATATTAAATGTGGTAGTTTCAGTAATAACAGTACCTGCAACAACAAGTACATTAGTAGCTGCATTGTAATAGTTGTTGTTAGTGCTAAGAGCAGGAAGCTCATAGCTGCCACAAGCAGTAACGTCAGCCGGAGCATCAGCAACCGGTGTAGGTATTACCGCTACATTAACTGTAGAAGTAGCAGTACAGCCTGTTCTGTCAAGAACTACAGTATAGGCACCGGCCTCAGTAACTGTAATCGAAGCAGTAGTTTCGGCAAGCGGAGCTCCGTCTTTAGTCCAGGTATAAGTTACCGGGTTTGAATCAGTATCTGTAATTACAACCTCGATAGTTCCTGAAGTTCCTTCACAAATTGAGAAGTCAGGCGTGATAGTATATACAGGAGTAAGATCCTGAACAATCAGGTCAAAAGGTTTAATGCCATAACAAGTTGTTGTGTTATATACCGTTCTGGTCCAAAGTGTCTGAAGGTTTTCAGTAGTATTGGCAAAAGCAGTATAGGTTGCTGAATCAATAGCATTAACACCATTGTTGGCATCATCTTGAGTTAAGTGAATTGTAACGCTATAATCAGCAGGAGTTGTTAACGGTGCAAGCAATGCATCAACATTTGGAGTCAGGTCAAAAGTACTGAACCCTGAAGCGTCACATGCGGTAAGGTTTACAGGATTTCCGGTCATCTCATTGACAGATGGGTAGAACTCCACTCTCAGTGCACCTTCAAAAGAACAGTCGTAACCGTTAATAGTAGCCACAAGACCGTAATTTCCGGTTTCGGATGCTTCATAATTTGCATCTGTTGCGTCAGGTATCAACAGACCATCTTTATACCATTTGAAATCATACTGATCTGGGGTAAGATTTGATGCTATAAGTTTGGTTTCATTATCGCAAAGGGCGGTATTGTCAGACACCAGTAAATCTGTTCCAAGATCAACAATTCCCACATTAAATGTACCTCCGCCAAGGAATACGGCAGATGAAACTGATGTATCGCTATAATCAGCTATTACAAGTTTAATATGGTAGTTTTGTCCTGGTATAACTGTTGCTGAAGCTACCATAGACTGAGTTTGTCCGCTGTAGTTAATAGCAGAGGCTAAAGGTTGACCTTCATTAAATTGTCCAAAATATTCCGGATTTACCGAGCCGCAGTCAGGACGATACTGAGAATCTCTTATAGTAGTTACTCTAACAGGAACATTTGTGTTTGGTATTACAGCAAGATTTTGAGAATTTCCATTTTGATCGGTTAGGATAAAAGCAAAAGCATCACCAAGGTTACACTGGAAGTTGCCATATTCCGAAGATGCAAAAAGGAATTCAAATTCAAACTTATTAATTAAAGGTATAAAATCAAATTCAAGAGCAGTAGCATTGTTAATACCATTGTCCTGACTGATGTCATTTTGCAGGATTATATTATTTAAATCACTATCTCCAAGCCATTCGTATGGATTTGCAAAAGAATTTGAAGTATAAGGGCCTTCTGATAAATTAACATTACCAGTTGCTAGTACAACCCCATAATCAAATGGGAAGTATGAGTTTGACGCATCAAAATAGCCAAGGCTTGGAACACTACCATAGTTCAGTCCCGTTTTTGAAGTTACATTAGAGACTGTAGCACAAGGAGTGTTGAATAAAATATCTTTAACCAGTTGTTCCGCAGTATAAGTGCTGTCTTCTACAGTAATAGGTTTGTTAGGAACTCTTACACAAATGTCAAATGACGCTGTTTGATTAGGGGAGGCAGTACTGCTATATACCCTTACCTTATATGTTGTTCCTACAACATAATTATCATAATTACTATTAGTGCTGCTACTGCAAAACAAAAGGTTTAAAGCAGAACAATCACCATTATATACTGAATGATATAATCCTGTTGTAGTTCCAATTATATTGTTAATGTAAATAAGCTGTTGGGTATTAGTCGCAGTAAATTCAAACCAAATATCATCGTCTGCGGTTCCGGCACACTGATTAGCAAGTGGCGATGCCGTTGCACCTGCTATGCTTCCGGATGCATGAACATTACAGTATGAGTCCGGGTTTACGGGAATTACTGTGGCAGTACTGCAATTATCATTTAAAACTGTTGCAGGAGGCGTAGTTATACAAATATCAAACTGACAATCCTGATTTGGAGTTATAGTCTCTGAATATACTCTTACTTTATAGGTTTGTCCAACTGTTAGGTTTGTAGCTAAACTATTATTGGCAGCGCTACAGAATACCTGAGTTAATGTTCCGCAATTGGTTCCACTGTATAAAACGTGGTAAAGGTTAGTTACGTTTGATATTATTCCGGCACCGTTTCCAACAAAGTTTTTAAGATCTATTATGTGTGAAGTACTTGTTGCAACAAATTCAAACCAGATATCATCATCATCATTTACGTTCGAACAACTGTTGCTTTCCGGAGATGCCGTTGCCGATTGAATAGCTCCATGAGCTGTTATAACACAATCTAGCGTAGGATTTACACCTACTACCGTTGCAGTATTACAGTTGTCATTAGCTGGTGGTGGAGCAGGGGTACCTACACAAACCTTGAAAGTTGTTGTGAAACCAGGATAGGATCCATTAGTATATATTTTTATGTAATATGTCTGACCTATGGTAAGGCCGCTGGTCCAAAGTTCGGTTTGGTTGTTAGGGTTACACGCCATTTGTGCTAAGGTTCCGCAGGTTCCCGAATACAAAACAAAGTTCATGGAAACACTACTTAGCAATGGATCATGTATATCCCCAATACTAATGCGATGTGTTGTATTAGTGGCTGTAAATTTATACCATACGTCATCGTCTGCTGTACCTGAACAGGATGATGTTTGCGGAGATGCCGTTGCAGATTCTACAGTACCTGCAGTGTAAACACCACAATTCAGGTCTGGGTTAACAGTCAGTGCTACAGCATTAATACATTCATCGTTGGCCGGAGGTGTCGGAGGTGTAGTTATACACAGCTGGAAGGTTGAGTTTTGGTTAGGATCTGAAGTTGTTGACCATACCCTTATTTTATAGGTTTGTCCTATAGTCAGGTTTTGGGCAACACTTGATAACAGCGCTGTCGTGTTACAATAAAGCTGTGTTAATGCTCCGCAGTTTCCTGAGTATAGAGCATGTGATAAATCGGTAGTGCTGCCTGTTACATTGTTTAATGAGATAATGTGTTTAGTGTTTGTAGCTACAAATTGAAACCAAATATCATCATCTTTTGTTCCTGCACAACTTGATGCTTCTGGCGATGCTGTTGCTCCGGTTACAGAACCATTAGCAAAGTTTGTGCAAGTTTTATCGGGGTTTGTAAGTACGGTAACGGCTTCTAAACATTCATCATTTGCTGCTTTTAGTCCAAAGTAGAAAGGCCCTGACCATTCGCTGCTGCCTGCAGAACCACCACATACAGATCGTACATAAAATACATATTGAACACCGGATACAAATGTTCCTACTGCGGGAGTGTATTCGGTTGTGGTTACAGGAATTCCTGCTGTAGTAGGTGTAGCGGCATTAGCAGATGGCATAAAAGCAACTTCCCAGTTTGTTGCCGAAGAAGGTTCTGCCCAGTCTAATGTTGCGTTTGTAGTGGTAATGTTTATTGCCGACAAGTTTGTAGGTTTAGCACATGGCAATACCGTTATACTAATATTATCTATAGCGGCAGGGGGTACAAATTCACCCGAAGTATTACTTCTCCATTCAAAAACAATTCTTCTGGTTTGTCCCTGATAAGCAGTTACAGGTACATCATAAGTGGCTGTAGTCCATTGAGGAGCTGATGTAAAGTTACCGCCTAATTGATAGTTTACAGCTGATGATACCGTTTGTGTACCCAAAACCGGAACCGTGGCTGCAGGAATTATCCAGGCTCTTAGATAGTCATTAGAATCTCCTCCTACTTTATAGTCGAATGATACTCTTATTTCTGCTGCATTATTTGGGATTACAAAATCCCTGTAAGCATGAATAACAGTAGTTACGGTTGGGTTATAAGAGTTTGTAATTCCATTATCTGCAGATACATATAATGATTTTGAAGGGCTGTTACTGGTTGCATTACCTACAGCCCAACCATTCCCATTAAGCTGGTTTGTTTTAGAAAAACCATTAGTTGCGCCGTCAAAATTTTGAGTGAAGCCTAAAGTTTCAGGTACCTGGGTTAATGTTGCACTTACAGGTCCGGTCCAAAAACTTTTAACTGAACCACATGTACTTCTTACCCATACATAATATGTTTGAGACGGTGTTAAAGAAGGAATGACAACAGTAGTTGTAGGTGCGCTTACGCTTCCCATACCTGCAGTTACATCTGAAGGAGGAGCTGTTGTAACAGAATAGTAATATTCGTAACCTGCTGGTGATGTTCCGGTAGGAGCAGTCCAGTTAAAAGTAACACTGTTGCTGGTTACATTGCTAGGTGTTAGTCCAGTGGGAGGTAAACAGGTTTGTGCATCTATTTTTATGTTGTCAATAGCAGCTGCTGGCTGTATTCCAAAAGTAGCATTGTTTCTCCATTCAAAAACAATTCTTCTGGTTGACCCTGCTATAGAAGCTACGTTTAAAATGGTATTTTGAGTACTCCATTCAGGAGAGGAGTTAAAATTACCACCAAACTGTAGTCCACCACTGTTGGCACTAGTCAACTGTGTTCCGGGTGTTGGCATAAATGTAGTAGGAACTATCCAGGCTCTTACATAGACGTTTCCACTTTCACCACCGGCTTTAAAGTCAAATGTGAGGCCAATGTTTTGGGTGCCGGCAGGAATGATAATGTCACGGTAAGCATGAACTACCGAAGCTGATGTTATAGTATAATTATTATTAACACCGTTGTTGTTTGATATGTATAATGAATTAGTTCCGCTATTAGAAGTCGCTCCTGCAACAGCCCATTTGTTAGGCTGTAAAGCATTAAGGATAGTCCATCCATGTGCTACTGAGCCGTCAAAATTTTCGGTATAGCCTAAGTTTACAGGTACCTGGGTTGTGCTAAAGTTTACAGGTCCGGTCCAAATACTGTAGGTACCATCGCCGCAATTAGCTCTAACATAAACCTCATAAGATGTAGACGATGTAAAAGGTACACCCGCAGTCGTTGCTGAAAGAGTTAAGTTAGTATTTTGTGTTACATTTTGTCCTGTACCAGCAGGTATGCCCATTCCTGTAGGCTGAACATAAAGCTGCCATGATGTTGCTGTCCCCGCAGCCCACGAAACACTTGTTGATGATTGAGTAGTGGTTCCGATAGTTAATCCTGTTGGGGCTGCACAACTTACTTTTTGTAATGTCAGGGTATAGTTTGTGTTTAACACAAGACTGGATACAACAATGTAATAAGTGGTACCGGCAGTAACTGAAAAACTTGGTATAACACCGGACGCTGTAGCCGATGATAAAACTCCTGCTAAACAACTATATCCTATAGTGGTACAGCTATTGTAAACAAATACTCCTGCCGCCCCTCCGGTGTTAGAAAGCGTTATGTTTATTATTCCATTCTCGGTAGGGGTGTAAGAGTATACAACATCATTACCACTAAGGTAATTACCCGTTGTACCACAACCTGTTCCTGGTGCGCCGTCATAATAATCACCAAAATTCAGTGTCGTGTTTATTGTACTATAAGGAAGTACTGAAGGTATTACAATTGGGTTCTCGCATTTTTCTCCAACAGCAGCTGTTGTAAATTGATATGGTCCTGTCCAACTGCTCTTTCCTCCATCACCGCATAAAGAGCGAACATAGTATTTGTAAGGAGTCTTTTCCTGAAGGTTTGATGCTATGTAAGGCAGTGGACCGTTATATTCATTTCCACTACCGTTAAAAGCTTCATTTTCAGGGATTATTTGTATTTCCCATGATGTTACGCCAGCCGGACTTGTCCAGTTTAATTCAGCACCACTAAGAGTAACGTTATTAGCCATCAGGTTTGTAACAGGATGACATAATGAAATAGCTTCAACATCGTCTATTATCCATCGGTCCTGTTGGTCCCCTTCCATAACAAAAGCAATACGTATCTGCTGGCCTGTATAAGTTGCAGGAATATTAAATGTTTTTTCAATGTAATTTGTTTGAACTGGGTTGAGGGTTAGTTCTGACATCGGAGGAACGAGGTCTACCCATGTAAGATTTTGAATGGGTAATAAAGGGTCATTGACAGTTGCAATCTTAATTTTGTATATCCCTCCCTGATCTCCAACAAGCGTTAACCGTGAGAAAAAATGAAGCAAACCTTCATTTGGAGCATTAAATTGCGGTGTGATTAACCAGTTTGTTGGAATCGGTGTGCCCGGTAATACATTTTCCCTTTGAAGGTATGCCGCATAGGAACCCGTTTTTGGTGGCGTATTAGTATCACCTAAAGTCGTTTGTTTCCAGGTAATATTACCAATTTGATTGTATACAGCCCATCCACCCGAGGTGCTGCCGGTGTTCCTGTCCATGGAGATTCGAAACTCTCCAACGCAAGCTGTCCGTAAGTGCAAAAAGAAAGTAATGAAACAAGGATTAGTGTAATTTTTTTCATAACTGAAATTAGCTTTAGTTCGGTGTAAATTTATTTATTACTTTATTTATAATTATCAATAATTTGCATAATTATTTGTTGTATAAAGTTTTAATTGTTTTATTTTTTGAGTTATTGTTATTTTTGTTGTATTTTTATGTAAGAATAGTTTTTTTAGTTGGGCGTGTTTATATTGTGAAATTATTCTGTTAGATCTAGCAGTGCATCCAAAAATGAATACCAAAAGGGACGGTTATGCCAAGTCAATAATCTATCCAGCTGTATATTTCAAACTTATATTTATATTGATGTAGGAAAGAATAACGAGTTGCGAGGTATACAGACTGAGCATATACTATGTTGTGTTGGAAGTATGAGTTTATCACATTTATTGAATCATAAATAAAAAAGAGAAAACTCTTAGTTAAGACGAGCTGGACAGTGGGTAAAATTTATATTAAAATGAAAGATCCAGGCTAACTATGTTTAAATCATTTTGCAAACTGGCAGTATAAAATTATATGCTACCCGAATTTCTTGGATTTAAAAAGAAATGTAACAGAGCCGGTTTGAATCCTGTCTGGTCAACTACTCAGGATATCTAAACCATCAGTATAAACTTGAGATATATCAGATAATTTTAATATTTTGTAAGATTAATAAACAAAAAAATCCCGAAATCAATATGATTTCGGGATTTTCGTTTGTGACCTCAACAGGACAAATTTCAAACCATTTTATGCAAGATTTAAAGAAATTAGCCTATTATCTGTAAGATAAATTTTAAAAACAACTAAAAACGCGGTTTGGATGTCCTGTTAGGGATTACCATTGGAATTTGTGTTATTTTACAACTGCTATTTCAACAATACCGCTACCGCCTCATGATACTCTTTCTCCGTTTCCAGAAAATTGTTATGGGTGGTGTAGTAGTAGCTTACTTCCATGAAGTATTCTATAGAGGACAGCTGGTCCAAAGCAAAGGCCTTGTTGATTAAGACCCTGTCTCGGGCCGATGTGTCCAGATTAGCAGATTCACAGGCTTCCATGGTAATTTTCAGGTTTACATAATTTTCATACAGATGCTTTATATGGTAGTAATGCTCATTCTTGGGGCATCAATGTCTGCATCGGCAGATTAATAATAACTCTATACAAATCTTGCATTCCTGAATAAGAAATATAGTTTCAGAGCCCCTTTTTTTAAAGTTTAAATTCAATTATATGCCCTCTAACGAAATTTACAATAGAAATATATTAAAAGTAATAAAGCTAAACATGTCTGTAAACACGATCTCTGTAAGCACACGAGTGCTATTAGAGGACAAAATTTTACAATTTTGGGAATTCATAACAAATGTCATTTCCAAAAACCTGCGCGAGATGGTCACGCTAAAGCAATCGGCGAGATCTGGTTATGTTTTGAGATGTTAAAAACCAAAACTATCTATTCGAACAAAGTCTTTCTCATATTTATGAGAAAGACTTTGTTCGAATAGATGACTATTATGGCTAATGTTTTCGATACTTCGATCAGGCCATTTTAAAAAGATGAACTAAAGATAATTGTTTTTATTTTCAATATGAACTTCATTCTTTTGGCGAAACACATCCCTGAAATTATACAATACGCGTTCCAGCAAGCGCAAGTCTTCTGTAATGATTTCAGCCTGACCTTTCATTTCCTGTTTAAAAAATATATCTTTATTGTAAGAGGTTTTTAATCCATTTGGCAAAGACACATCGATTAGTAACTTCCCATCTTTATCGGGAATCAAAGAAATATATTCTACATTTCCTTTGAGTACACCAAACTCGCGGTCCGGATAATTCTCTAAACGAATATTAACTTTTTGTCCTTTTTTCAGTTTACCGGAATTCTGTGCAACAGCCTTAACTTTACCAATGTAATTAATTTCCTCGGTGGGTATTACTGTAAATATATTATCTCCCGAATTTACACTCTGATTTTCCTTCCAGATCTGTAAAAAAGAAACCTCGCCAGCTATCGAAGAACGTAAAACATATGTCTTTTCCCAATCAGCAATACTCTTTTTTAGTTGGGCGTAGGATTGAACCATATTTCTAAATAGATCAATATTGTCTTTTGTTTCATTTATTTTTGTTGTTTTTGCGCTTTTGTCAAGATCATTTAATGACGACTTCGCCTGTGAGATAGATGCATTTAAGTTTCGTAAACCTTTTTCAAACTGCAAATATTCGAGATTTTTTGTATCCCACTCCTGTGTTGCAATAACCCCCTTTTGATATAGTTTTCTATACCTTTCAATTTCATCTTTTTTAATTTTCATTTCTCGTTCAGCAATTTCTTTTTGCTGTAACAACAAACTCAGCCGTTCTTTTATTTGAACAGCTTCGTAATTTTGCGCCTCACCCTCAATCTGATAAGGTTTAAGATCATTATTAAATGTAAAAGCCTGGTAATCTTTTTCAAATATGGCAAAGTCACCACCAATATCCCCCAGTTGTGATCCATTCAGTTTAAAAAAAGGGAAAACAAAATTATCTTCTGAAATACTAAGAGTGTCTGTAATACTTTTAAGCTTAAACACATCCCTGTAATTTGCTGAATTTTCTATTACCGCAAGAGGTGTATTGCTCTTTATCGTTTGCTGATTTGTAACCAATATCTTCTCCAGCTTTCCTGAACTTCTTGCAATTAATTTTTCTGGTGGCACTAAAGTCGTAATATTAATATCCGCCATAACGATGTCAGGATACTCTATGAAACATGTAGCCAAAATTAGACAAGAAATTATTATTAAAATAGTAGTACTCCCCCATCTGACTATCCAGGAAGGCATTTTAGTCAATATTTCCTGAACTTCTTCGCTCCTTAATTCTATATCACTATTAGGCATAACTTAACTGTAGTTGGTTTTTTACCAGTTCATAATACTCTCCTCTTAATTTTACCAGTTCGTCGTGCGTACCTTTTTCGGTAATTTTTCCTTTATCCAGAACAACAATCTGATCTGCATTCATAACAGTACTTAATCTGTGTGCAATTACGACCACGGTTTTACCTTTAAAAAAATTATCAAGCTTTTCTATAATTTCCTTCTCATTATTAGCGTCTAATGCCGAAGTTGCCTCATCAAAAAACAGCATCTCCGGATTTTTATATACTGCTCTCGCTATTAAAAGTCGTTGCTTTTGACCGGTACTCATGCCAATTCCCTCCATTCCAATCTTTGTATTATATCCCAATGGCAGTGTTTCAATAAAAGGCCTGATATTAGCTACATCAGCAGCATATTTTAACCTGTCCCTATCAATAGTCTCAACGCCAATGGCAATGTTATTAGCGATTGAATCATTAAAAATATATCCCTCCTGCATTACCGTACCAATATGAGATCTCCATGTTTTTTGGGATATCTCCGAAATATTTATGCTTTTGGTATTTTGACACTGCAAAAAAATGTCCCCCCTGGTGGGTTGATAAAATTTTAACAGTAACTTCATCAGTGTTGTTTTCCCACTCCCGCTTGGCCCTACTATTGCAGTCACTTTGTTAGAAGGTATAACTAAGTTTAAGTCCTCAAGAATAATGTCATCTGAACCTGTATATCTAAAGGAAAGATTCTTAAAAACTATATCTCTATCTGTAGGGAAATCCTGGTACTTTAGCAAATCATCCTCGATCTCATCTTGTTTCTGATGTATTTCAGAAAGTCGTGAAAGAGATATTTTGGCATCCTGCACTTCACGCATAAAACCAATAAGCTGCATGACCGGTCCGTTTAAACTACCTACAATAGTTGTAATAGCCATCATCATTCCCAATGTAATCTGTCCGTCAATAACAAGTTTTGCTGAAAGGAAAATAATAATAATATTCTTCAGTTCATTAATAAAATTAGAACCCACACTCTGTTTTTGTTCTAACTTTAAACCCTCCATAGACACTCTAAAAAGTCTTGCCTGAATGTATTCCCATCCCCATCTTTTCTGTCGCTCAGCATTGTGTAATTTTATCTCCTGCATACCATTTATCAACTCTATGACTTTGCTCTGCTCTTGACTAATTTCGGAAAAGCGCTTATAATCCAGTTCTTCCCGACGTTTTAGAAACAAAATTACCCATCCGAAATAAAACAGGCTGCCTGTAAAAAAAACACCAAAAATAACTATGTTGTAAAAAGCGAGTACACATCCCATTATCAGCATGTTCACCATAGAAAAAAGAACGCTGAGTGACGAAGTTGTCAAAATCCGTTCAATTCTGCTATGGTCATCAATACGCTGCATAATATCACCGGTCATTTTTACATCAAAATATGAAATTGGCAAATTCATAAGTTTGATAAAAAAGTCTGATATAAGCGAAATATTAATCCTCGTAGATAAATGAAGTATTATCCAGCCCCTAATTATTTCTAAAGCAGTATTTCCGAAAAAAAGCAGGAGTTGGGCAAATAAAACCAGATAAACAAAGTGAATGTTTTGATTTTGAATACCAACATCAACAATGCTCTGCGTTAGGAAAGGAAATATAAGCTGAAGCAGACTTCCTGCAGCAAGTCCCAATGCAAGTTGTTTAATAAACGACTTATATCTAAATACATATTTAAAAAGAAGTTTAAAATCCAATTTGTTTTTCTCTTCAGGATCATCTTTTGAATCATAGAACTTTGGGGTAGGCTCTAACAAAAGTGCAATACCCTCCGGAGTTGTTTCATTAGCATTGTTTCCTATCCAGTATTTCAAAAAATCCTTAGTGCTGTAATCTAATAGCCCAAATGCAGGATCTGAAACATAATATCTGCCTCTTTTAATTTTGTAAAGGACAACATAATGTTGTTTATTCCAGTGAAGGATGCAAGGTAAAGGAGCTTCGTTAAGTTTTTCTAAATCCAGTTTTACGCCCAAAGTTCTGAATCCTATACTTTCAGCCGCTTCACTTAAGGCAAAAAGAGAGCTTCCCTGGCGATTAGTTTCTGCTAATTCTCTTAACCTATCAATTTTAATACTTTTGCCAAAATGTTTTGCAGCTATTTTGAGACAAGTAGGCCCACAATCCTTACTCTCGGACTGTTTGTAAAATGGAAAATTTACTGTCATGAAAGTTATTCCCAAAGGCTTTGGTTAATTTTAGCTAATTTCTGAAGATCCATCGTAACCTGATTAGAATCAATTTTTACACCACTATCTTTTAATGACATATAACCATCTTCATGGCTCCATTTGCTAATATAAGGGTTATATGCACATTCTACATTATACTTCCAATAATTGTCTGTAAAAACAGGTATTCGGGAATCTACACAAAACCTCCTGAATTCACAATCACGGCATACTGCAACTTCTTCTTTATTTATGTGCCATAATTTCGTCATTTCATCAGACTCAAGGAGTTCAGAAAGATTTATCTCATCATCGTTGTTAATATGTCCAACGACACCTTCTGTCTCGTAAGAGTTTTTAATTTCGCCATCCTTTCCTATAAATATCTTTTTATTGAAGTAAATATTATTTTCTAAAGATTCAAAATACGACAGGTAGTTAAGAGATAAATGCAGGTTAACCGGATCAATAGGGTTAATATAACGATTCCCTTTTCTTTTTATACTCGGAAGGGTAACATCAGCATAATTGTTGATAATTAGTATCTTGGCAGTAGAATCAAGCAAATTAAGAAGTTCACTGCTATATTTAAATCCATTTTCAAATGTTATTTCGAAAGTATCCGCTTCATTTTCATTAATAAAATTCAAAATTTCAGTTAATGAATCAATCGATGTGTTTTCAGATAGTATAAGGTTAAACTGACCTATATTTCCATTAACATTTTCGGCGTTTAGCTTTTGCAAATGCCCAACAGTTATATTTGAAATTTCTATTACTGCTGTAACAAATTTATAGGGAATTTCGATATCGTCGTTCACATGACTAAAACAGTCAACCAAATCAGCACTGGTTTCAAAAGCAAGGTTATGTTCGTTAAGCCACTTTAACAATAATTCACCGGAAGTAGGGTCTATAGTATAATTTTTTTCATCAATTTGTTCCATCATTTCCATAGGTAAGAAATGTACCTTTGAGGTTAGACTGTCAAAAACTAAGGCCCTGTTATAGCCGCTTGTAAAAAAGACATTTTTAAATATTTGATACATTGTTTGTATTATTTTGGAAAATAAGAAGTTCTTGAAAATATTTCACGCACTGTATGTTTTTTGGTCTGAAGTCTTTTGCTTTCCACCTGATGATTATCCAGTTCTTTGATCTGGGATTTTTTAATATTGTTAATCATTAAGGGAAGTTTATTTTTTTTCATCATAATTCGTGTGCTATTAGTTTGTGAATACTATAGTTGCAGGGAAAAGAAACCTGTTCAAACTGACCAACCGGATTTACTTCAAAGAGTACATATTTGTTATCATGAGTATATGCCAAATCAAAACTTCCTGAATTAAGTCCTATCCGCTGCATTAACTGGGCAAGCCTTTCTTCAAGCCATGCAGGCATGGAAAACGGCACAACGCGATTGGGATTTTCAAAATCATAATTCCTGAAATCAAGTTTAGTTTTTTCATTTTCCTGGGAGAATATGGCAGAACTAAAAAATTTGCCTTTCATGAAAAAGCTTCTTATTTCAAATTTTTTCTTAACCTCTTTTTGTATAAGTGAATAACTAAACGGACCGTCTACAGATATATAGTCAGTAGTACAGAAATAATTGCTTTTATCGTCATACAGGATAAAATCAGAAATCGCTTTAGTAATATACTCATTTTGATTTACATCCGGACTTATTGCATTATCCAGTATACTGGTCTCAGGAATATTAATACCACAATCTCTAGCCATTGACAGGACCTGAAGCTTGTTGATATTGTTGTCCTCATATCTGTTTAGTACAGCAATTTTATTAATTTCATATTGGAAAAATTCAATTAGTTTGAAATATTCCTCTTCAAGAAATGCATTCATCCTGTTGCTAAGGTCAACTCCTTCATGAATGTATTCCACAACACTAAATGGCGCAAATTTCAGACGTGATCTTCTGTACCAATAAGATTTAAAATCTGACAAATGATAATCTGTATCATCTATCGAAAACAAGAAATCAACTTTATCATCTTTAATGAATACAGTCTTGATTGTTATGATGTTTTCATATGATATTCGTAAAAATTTCTTGTTGTTATATTGAAGCCACGAGCAAACTACATCAGAGCTTGCTTCTGACACATCAGTACAAATGAGGATCATTTTTTCACTCATAGTTTTTGGGAAGTTTAACATTATATTGTTCGCAATAATTCTGGATTGAATCCAACCAGTATTTTTTTCTTATTTCATTTACATGCCCAGGGTCAATTAAATCCATAATTCTTGAATTTCCTTCTTCATCCCTGTACCTTGTCGTTCCAAGCATATTTTTATCAGGCTGAATAAAAAATTGTACATATTGATCGTATGCAGCTGCATATTCACGAGGCTTCAAATCACCTCTAATAACCAAATTCCACAAAATTGTAATGAATTCTTCAGCATCTTGTTTATTTAAAAATCCTGAAACTCCATGGTTCAGAAGCATAGTAATAGTCAGTCCATTGAACCTGGCGCAGTTTCTTCTATGTGGAAATAAATCGCTTTTTAATAAGTCAAGCATGTAGTAGCTATTTGGCGATGGCCCATACTTTGCTATATAAGGAAAAGCGACCGAATCATTAACCTTGTTATCATAAAACATAAACCGTAATGATTGAAAATAGTTTTCATTTTGAAGCATTGCCTCAAAAATTTCATCATCAGTTTTTAAATTCCTTTTCAAATAATTATCCCTCAATTTTCTGATAGCCTTCTTCCTGGAATTCCACAAGTCCTGAACAAACATTCCAAACTTTGTTTTATCTGCTGTGTTGAGATAACTCGAATCATAATCCAGCTTAAAAGCCTTATCGTTAAACTTATCGTCTTTTTCTAATTGATAACCAGCATTAACTGCCGAAAAAAATGCTTTTTTAGCCTTCTTTACATTACCTTTCTTAAAATAAAGGAAGCTTAGTTGACGAAAATCCTCAGCAAATGGTTCGGCTACATTTATTGCTTTCTCAATATAGAAAATACTGGAATCCAGGTTAGAAGTTATATCCGAAAGAATTAAGTAGTGGCTATACGCCTTGTAGTCATTCTTTTGTGCATTTGCAAAATAGGATAGACACAAAGTAAAAATTAGTAAAAACCTTTTGATTAACGACATTAGAATATTTGAGCAATCCTTTTAGGAGCTATTAGTTTTATTATATACAATCTAATTATTTATTCCGGACCTAAAGTTAAAAGGTTTGCCGTCAAAATAAACAAACCCTACAAAACCAAATTAAGGGCGTAAGGGAGAAAGTCCTATTCCAATGCCTTTATCGTTTACCATAGCTGTATTTACGCTATCAGATCCTGATGTACCTCCATTTTTGTCTAATGTATTAAACGTGATATCATATTGTCCTCCTTCAACTGCCGTATCATTGGCCTTTAGTGTATAATCGCCCCCACCTACTAGATTTTTAGCGTCTTTATCGGTTAATTTCAAACCTTCAAATAATTTAGAATCAAGTTTCATATTTTTAAATTTTTAAGCAGATGCTTTGAAAACAATGCATCATTGTTTTTAATAATATTTATGCGGCCTGCATTAGTGCAAGCCGCATAAGCTTTTAATTAAGGTTGTAAAGGTGAAATTCCAATAACAGTAGGCTTATCCTTAGTGTTAGTGCCCGTGTTTTCAGTATCCCATCCGGTGCTTCCTCCACTTTTATCCAAAGTATCAAATACTACATCATATTGTCCGCCACGAACTGATGTGTCATCTGCCTTTAAAGTGTAATCGCCTCCACCAACTAGATTCTTCGCTTCTTTGTCGTTTAATTTTAAACTTTCAAATAATTTAGAATTAATTTTCATATCTGATCTTGATTAAGGAATTAATGGTGTAAGTGTGAATCCATTCGTAGGCTTATCTAACGAGTCTGATCCTGTATTATCCGTATCAAGGACAGGGTTAGATCCGTTTTTATCAACCGTTTTAAAAATTACATCATACTGATTTGTTTGTGTTGAAGTGTCCGTTTTAGAAGAAGTATATGAACCACCTGTCAGATTCTGAGCTTCCTTATCGGTAAGCTTTAAGCTTTCAAAAAGCTTTGAATTAAGTTTTTCCATTTTTTTAATTTAAATGATTAATATATTGCTACAAATTAGTATTTGTGCACCAATACCCATTAGTCGCTTAGTAAAATAACAGAAAAATACTGTTAAAAATTATGCTCTCGATTGGTTTTAACAAAAAGTATAGGTTTTATATCGTTATAAAATCCCTCTTCTTTTTATCTCAGTCAATAAATTATCATTACTACCTATCTGAAAAGCTTTTTTAATCAGGCTAAGCCTTTTCCTTATGGTTATTTCAGCAAGAGGAACAATCGTATTAAGTTCATTTATCTTATAACCATTTGATAAATTAAAAAGAATATCCCTGTTATGCTCATCCGCCAAAATATCATTTGCCCAAATTTCAGAAATACTATTTTTTACCGTAGGACTTTGATATTTTTTCCCGTCAAGAACATCAGTTATTATCTCAATAAAATTTTCTGCCGAAATATCATTTTTTGCAATTATGGCATCAGGCCTTATTTGTCTGAATAAATTATAAAGTATCAGCTTTTTATCAAACCCAGTTATGATTACGATTTTACAAGACGGGTTAACTTTACCAATTAGTAATGCAATATCAGCACCTGAATGCAAGTCTTTTTCTACATAGGGAGGAAGACTTGCATCTATTATCGCAATGTCATAATCTGCAAAAAGACCATTATAAGCTTCTTGGCAATTGTAGGCTTTATAGATATTCAGGATTTTATGAAAATAGGACTTAAGAGCATTTTCATAAAAGGAAACAATCATTGGATGATCGTCAACAATTAGGATGTTCATAGTAATTTGTAGTAGATTGGTATTGGAGAACGCAAATTTGGAGTTATATTGTTTTTTTTCAAAAATAAATCTACAGTTTTTTTAAAATGCCATAAAATTATTACATGGGTATAATGGACTTGCAACAAAAAGTGGACAATTTTTCTAAGACCTATGTTACATTATTAAATTGATAAAATTCTTGTTCTACTTTATATGGAGTTTTATATTCCAAAAAGGAATGTAACCGTTTCCTATTGTACCATATTTCGATGTACTCAAAGATAGCAGTTTTATCCTGCTCTATAGTTTTAAAATCATCGTCATAAATAAGTTCTACTTTTAAGGTTTTAAAGAAAGACTCAGCTACGGAATTATCCCAACAATTCCCTTTTCTACTCATGGATTGGGTTACCAGAGGGATAGATTTTATAATGTTCTAAATGCTTTTGAGGCGTATTGTATTCCTCGATCCAAGTGAAATATTAAATTCATATTTATATTGCGCTTACTTACAGCTATTTTCCAAGCAGGAATAATGGTTTGCTTGGTATGCAGGCTTGTACTTAATGACCAACCTATTACTTGTCTGTCAAATAAATTAATAATTGTTGTCAGATACAGCCAGCCTTGATGGGTTTGAATGTAAGTGATATCGCTAACACAAGCTGCATTTAATCGGCTTGGAGTAAAGTTTCTGTTCAATAAATTTCTACAAACAGTATAGTTATGATTGGAATCTGTGGTAGCCTTAAACTTCCTTTTATGTTTGCTTACCCAATGGTTCGTTTTCATAATTTTAGCTACTCTACGTCTGGATATACAGTACCCTTTACGTTTTAGATGTTCCGCTATTCTTGTGGAGCCATAACGCTGTTTATTTAGTTCAAATTCCTTTTTTATTAAATCTGTAAACAGGCTATGTTCCAATGCCCGTTTTGATTTACCAGCCGTGTACCACCTATAAAAACTGCTCGTACTTACTTTAAAAACTTTGCACATCCACTCGGTGGGGTATAAATTTTTGTAACTGGCTATAAATCCATAGACTTTCCATCGCTTTTGGAGAAGATGTGCAAGGCCTTTTTTAATATTTCAAGTTAAAGTCCCTTTTCTTTAAGGACTTTGCGTATTTTTTAAGCTCTAGCGCATCATCGGGTATGGGCTTTTCTGGTTTAGTAAAATAGCTGTTTGGGCTGCCTTATGCCATTTATAGATTCTTTGGACTTCGATGCCTAATTGGTTAGCTAATTCTTAGATATTTTCCCGCTGGTAACTTAATCGAACAGCTTGTTCTTTTAGTTCAGGACTGTAATAGCGTTTTTTCATGTTTCTAAGATATTTGTTTTATAACAAAAAGTCTTAAGTTATATGTCCCAATAAAGTTAGCTACTCCAGAGGATGATTGTATTGATTCTGACTTATGAAAAATAACCGGTTTGAGTCCCGTCCGGGTAACTACTCGGGACATCTAAACCATAAGTAAAAACTTATAGATATTTATTCAATTCTAACGCTTCTGTAAGATTACTAAAACAAAAAAAAGCTCAAAATCATTGATTTTGAGCTTTTTAATGTGTGACCCCAACAGGACAAATTTCAAACCATTTTATGCAGGATTTGAAGAAATTAGCCTACTTTATGTAAGATAAGTTTTCGCTTTAGCGGTTTAGATGTCCAGTTGGGGTCATAGTAATTTTTTGTATCAAAGCTGCGGCAAGTCAACAATATAGTAACAGCGGATAAGGACCTGAAAAAATGAGTGAATATCTTCAGGCTGATGAGTTTTGTATAGCGGCAAAAATATTTAAAAATACAATGATGGAAAGCACGTGCGCTTATTGCATTTCAAGCAACAATGTTCTAACATTTTATTATTCCATGAATATCACAGGCAATGTCTCTTCGTGTTACAGTCTTAGAATTACCGATTTTAATTAATGGAATATTAAATAGTTATGAATTGCCTTTCGTTCTTTTTACATTCATAGGATGAATTTAAAAAAAGGAAATTATGAAGGCATTATGGAAAGGGAGCATCAGTTTTGGCCTGGTACATATCCCGATAAAACTCTATAGCGGTACCCAATCACACCGTTTAGCATTGGATATGGTCCGTAAAAAGGATAAATGTGCAATTCAGTACGTTCGCGTTTGCAAAAAGGATGGCAAGGAAGTATCCTGGGAAGATATTGCAAAAGGATATAAAAAGGAAAATGGCGATTATGTCATTTTAGACAAGGACGATTTTGCCAAAGCCGCTCCTGAAAAAACACAGTCTCTTGATATTTTTGAGTTCATTAAAGAAGAAGAGATTCCTGCTAAATATCTTGAAAAGCCATACATCACCGAACCGGCCAAAGATGCAAAAAAGGTTTATGCCCTTTTAAGGGAGGCACTGCGCAAATCAGGAAAGGTTGGCCTTTGCAAATTTGTAATGCGCACTACCGAGCACCTTGGAATCCTAAAGGTAGAAGAGGATGCCATATTGCTGATACAGATACGGTTTGAAGATGAACTTCGGGATCCGGAAGAAGCAGGCCTTATTCCTAAAAATTTAAAAATTGACAGTAAAGAACTGTCCATGGCTATGAATATCATTGATCAGCTGACAGGTACTTTTGACCCTACAAAATATAAAGATACCTATAAGGCAGAACTGATAAAGATGATCAAGAAAAAGGCATCGGCTAAAAGCGGAGCAAAAGAGCCTGCACCACGAAGAAGAAAAAAAACGGCTGAAGCGAAAGATGATTTGCTTGAGCAGTTAAAAGCCAGTCTTGCAGCAATAAAAAACTAAGCCATGATGAAGTTATCGGAATACAATAAGAAGAGGGATTTTAAAAAAACGGCTGAGCCCAAAGGCAAGGTGAAGAAATCAGGGGAAGTATTGCATTTTGTTGTGCAGAAACATGAAGCTTCACACCTGCATTTTGACTGGCGGCTTGAAATTGATGGTGTGCTGGTGAGCTGGGCCGTGCCAAAAGGCCCCAGCGCCGATCCTTCGGTGAAAAGGCTGGCTATGCAAGTTGAAGATCACCCCATGGATTACATCGATTTTGAAGGTACTATACCTAAAGGCCAATATGGAGGAGGCACGGTGATGGTTTGGGATACTGGTAACTATATGGCCGAAGGCGCCGATACAGTTTCCCAAAGTAAGAAGCTGATACAAAAAATGCACGATGAGGGCAACATTAAAATAATCATGCAGGGTAAAAAGCTGAAAGGTTCATATCACCTTGTACGAATGAGCGGTAAAAAGGAGGAATGGCTGCTTATGAAAGGTAAAGATGATTTTGCCAATAAGAAAAATTTTGACCAGCACTCCGTACTAACAGGAAGAACATTAAAGGAAATTGAAGAAGATAAAAGCTCTGATACCTGGGAAAGCAATAAGAAAGGAGCTAAAGCCAACAGTGGCGATAAAAGCCACATTTTGACTGAAAACAATGAGGCAGAACTATCTTTTACTGCTGAAGATCTCGCTGATGCGAAACGGAGGAAAACATTCCCTAAAGAATGGAAGCCACAGCTAGCGACGTTAACCGATGAAGCATTTGATGATAGTGACTGGATTTTTGAAAATAAATACGATGGATATAGAGCTTTAATACAGATTAATGGTGGGAAAGTCAACCTTGTGTCACGAAATGGGCTTTCATTCAATAAAAAATATAAATCGCTAGTCGATTCATTTCTAGTTATTAAGGATGATATTATGCTGGACGGCGAGATCGTAGTTGAAGACTCCAAAGGTAAAAGTCATTTTCAGTGGTTGCAGGATTATGAGGAAAGTCCCGGTAGAGGTAAACTTAAATACTATGTGTTTGATATATTATATTTCAATGGTTATGACCTTACCGCATTATCATTATTACAAAGAAAACATATCTTAAAAGCAATATTACCTGAATCTACAACTATTTTGTATTCTGATCATATTATTGGCAAAGGTAGACAGGCACTAAATAAAATTGCAAAGAGAGGCGGAGAAGGAATCATTGCAAAGAAACTGGACTCTTCCTACCATGTAAACAAACGTTCTAAAGACTGGCTTAAGATAAAAGTCACCAAAGAGCAGGAAATGGTTATTGGTGGGTATACCGAACCTAAAGGCACCCGCAACAGATTTGGTTCGCTGCTGATAGGTTATTACGATAATGGCAAATTGATCTATTCGGGTAAAGTAGGTACGGGATTTAATGAGGCATCATTGGAAAAACTGCATAGTTCACTGATGAACATTGAAACCACAACCTGCCATTTCGCTGAAAAACCAAAAATTCCTAATGTACATTGGGTAAAACCTGAACTCGTGGCACAGGTGAAATTTACTGAATGGACTGCGGGCGGGAGTATGCGGCATCCGGTATTCGTTGCGTTACGAACGGATAAAAAAGCTAAGGAAGTACTACGGGAAAAACCGCTCAAAAACACAAAAAATACTGAACAACATAATGATGTTAGTAAGAAGGATTTTAAATCTGACAAAGTAGACATCACAAATCCTGACAAGATATTCTGGCCCAAAGAAGGCTACACTAAAGGCGATGTCATTGCATATTATGATGTTATGGCTGACTATGTTCTAAAATATATAAAAGATCGTCCCCAATCGTTACGACGAAATCCTGACGGTATTAAAAATCAAGGATTCTTTCAAAAAGATATGTCTGGGAAAACTCCAAAATGGGTTAAGACCAGAAAGCTTACATCTTCTTCGGACGGTGAATCTGTTGCATACCTGATCTGTAATGATAAAGAAACACTTCTTTATATGGCTAATCTGGGGTGTATTGAGATCAACCCCTGGAGCAGCCGTATTGGAAGTATTAATAATCCTGACTATATCATTTTTGATCTTGATCCCAATAAAGCATCATTGCAGGATCTTATCACTACGGCAAAGAAAGTAAAGGAAATATTGGATAAGCTCAACATAAAAGGCTATCTCAAAACTTCAGGCGGTAAGGGTTTACACATTTTCATCCCCGTAAAGCCAAATTATACCTATCGGTTAACCAGGGAGTTTTCGCGTTTAATAAGCGAAACCGTTTACAAAGCCCTGCCGGATATTACGAGCCTGGAACGGATGCCTAAAAAGCGCATAGGCAAAGTTTACCTTGATTTCCTTCAGAACGGCAAAGGCAAAACGATGGCCTGCGCATATTCGTTGCGCCCGCGCGAAGGAGCGACCTGCAGTGCGCCTCTGCAGTGGAGCGAGCTCGATCATGATTTTGATATTAAAAACTACAACATTAAAACCATGCCCCAACGTATAAGGGAAAAAGGAGACCTATGGAACGATTTTTTTAATGATGCCATAGACCTTAAGGCGGTATTGGATAAATTGAAAAAGTAAAGGATACAGGAGAGAAATATCCTTATAAATAGCGCAGCAATAGTTTATAAAACCTTTAACTGAGCTTTATTATTATGATAGTGAGGGTTGTTGTAATTTAGAAGATCAACTAAAATTACACTATGAAAAAAGATAAAGCAGAAAAAGGCACATCAGCGCAGCTGGAGGATCCTACGGTCAAATATCCTCAACCGCCCTTTAAGAAACAGCAACAAAGCTGGCCTGGATTGGCCGCGAACATGGAACCACGTCCCGATCATGGGGAAAGTTCCTACCAGGGTTCGGGCAGGCTTGCAGGCAGAAAGGCGCTTATCACCGGGGGCGACTCGGGCATAGGAAGGGCAGCAGCAATAGCTTATGCCCGTGAAGGTGCTGATGTAGCTATTAATTATCATCCTGATGAGGAACAGGATGCTCAGGAAGTCGTTGCCCTTATAAAGGAGGAGGGGCGTATAGCAATTGCCCTACCGGGAGACCTTCGTGATGAATCCTTCTGTGAGACACTTGTACAAAAAGCGGTAGAAGGCTTGGGCGGGCTTGATATTTTAGTGAATAATGCCGCGCGCCAGCAAACCCAGGAGTCGATACTGGATATCACTTCTGAAGCCTTTGATGCTACCATGAAAACTAATGTCTATGCCCCTTTCTGGATTACAAAAGCGGCTTTACCCCATTTAAAACCGGGTGCGTGTATAATAGGTACCACTTCGGTGCAGGCACAGGATCCCAGTCCGGAATTGTTTGATTATGCCCAAACCAAGGCTGCTACCACCAATTACATTCGTTCGCTCGCAAAACAGCTCGGACCGAAAGGCATCCGTGTCAATGGTGTAGCACCGGGCCCTATCTGGACACCCCTGCAGGTAAGCGGCGGAGCAACCATGGAAAAGCTGAAACAGTTCGGGGGTGACACACCATTGGGAAGGCCTGGCCAGCCTGCGGAGCTGGCCTCACTATATGTTGAGCTGGCCGACAATACGGGAAGTTATTCCACCGGTCAGATTTTCGGCGCGGCAGGAGGTGGAGGACAGCCGTAAATATTCAACGAAACGATTTGTGCCCACACAGCGTGTAACATTTTTGCAGAATCTTGTAAATAGTGTTAAGTAAAATCCTATACTTTTATATTGTTTGCATTTAATCCCAAGCCATTCCGTTATGAAAGTATTCCACTTTACGCTGTTTATAGTATTCACTTTATCCCTTTATTCCTGCCATGGAGACCGGGAGGATGAGGCAACCAGTATCCAGTACCGCATAACGGCGGAAGAAACCATACTATCAGAAGCAGCCTATCGGTCTGCTGATGGTTCCATCCGTATTGCACAAGGTCTGGATGGCCTAACGTTATGGCATACTACTGAATTCGTTTCCGATGATTTTGATGCCCATTTAAAAGCTACATTCGACAATGTTTTTGCATCGGGAAAATCGTATAAACTCTGGTGTTTTGTCGAGGGAGAGTTGGTTTTGCTGAAGGAAGGCATAGCCCCACCAATGGAGCGTACCACAGTAGAACTTAATTACTCGCATCAATAATAAGGAAAGCCTGGTAAAGAAGTGTTCATAAAAGCTGGCTCTCTGACTCATTTGCAGTGCTTCCTGTTTTTACTTTTTTGATACTAGTAGAAGGGTAGTGCAACGCAAAAAGGAGACATTGAGAATTAAATATTAATCAAAATATAAAGGAAATGAAAAACTCACGCAGAGAACACGCAAAAGCGCGCCAATCCATAAGAAAGAAAAACCGTATCATACATGTTATTGAGGCAGCGGTGGTACTTTGCATTTTAGGGCTTATCATCTGGAGTATATTCTAAGAGATTTTTCATATTACATACTATTCCAGGGATGTGATAAAAAAAAAGGGGCTGTCTCAGTATTGAGACAGCCCCTTTTTACAGATGTTTAGTTTATTATTCATTCAGATACGTTTCACGCTCCCAAATCCTGTGTTGTCCTAATAGGTCGGTAAACTGATCCGTAAAAGCTTTTATACTATCCTTGTTAATCAATACTCCAGGCATTTCAGTGCTTTTAGGTAGTTCCTGCCCGGGAACAATAGTTGTTTTTTCGATAAGGTTCTCCATTCCATTGTCGAAACCGATAACCTTACAGTGCCTGTAAGCGTTATTGATAAATTCAATTACATTATTGTTTTGCAGCAATGCAGCATTGTTTTTTGAATCGGGAATGTACACCGCATCAAACACTACGGAAGAAGAAGAGAAAAACGCAAAATCAGCCTTGATTTCCTTTCCTGTATCTGTTTTTACACTGCCTGGGGTAGGAGCTATGATTTTCGCAGCTGCACCTTTTGCTTCCAGTGCTTTTTTAAGGGCAGTAAGGGATTTTTCGCTTACCCCGTCCCCGCACAAAAAGGCAACCTGCCTAGTCTCAATGGTTTGGGTAACCGTAGGATTTTTGATCATGCTCAGGGCATCGCTGGGCTCATAACCTTTACCAATACGTTTTGGCTCATGTTTTTTTTGATCGGCATCTGCACCAACACCTTTATTCATGGGTTTCTCCGGTGTGCCCGGAACAGTGAGTCCCAATCCTTCAGCCACTTTTTTTGCCAGTGTCTTATTTACCTGGCTTAAAAGGCCGAGCATACGTTTACGTATAGCAACCGTTTCCACTTTACTCAGCTCAAAACGTAATGCATTGATAATATGGTTTTGTTCCACAGGTGTCTGGCTGTTAAAGAATAGGCTGGCCTGGCTGAAATGATCGGAAAAACTTTCACTTCGCTCACGTACTTTATACGCCTCCATACGCTCATAGTAACTAACGAACCCCCCTTCTGATTCTTTAGCCTGAACCGGATAGTTATCGTTTAAGGAATTAGGGCTATAATGGGTTTGGCCCACGTTGATTTCCTGTCGCATGTGCCCGTCGCGCTGGTTGTTGTGCATAGGGGCAACAGGACGGTTTATGGGAATCTCATGAAAGTTGGGGCTTCCCAGTCTTGAAAGTTGTGTATCAGTATAGGAAAACAGCCTGCCCTGCAATAACGGGTCGTTGGTAAAGTCGATTCCCGGTACTACATGACCGGGATGGAAAGCGACCTGTTCAGTCTCGGCAAAGAAGTTATCGGGGTTGCGGTTCAGTACCAGTTTTCCTATTGGGGTCACCGGCACCAATTCTTCAGGGATTAGTTTGGTTGGATCCAGAAGGTCAAAATCAAATTTATGTTCGTCCTCTTGCGGAACAAGCTGTACACCAAATTCCCATTCCGGGAAATTGCCCATTGCGATGTTATCATAGAGATCACGCCTGTGGAAATCAGGATCGTTACCTGATATTTTTAACGCCTCGTCCCACACTACTGCATGGGTGCCGAGTTTGGGTTTGAGGTGGAATTTTACAAAAGTAGATTTGCCCTGGGCGTTTACAAAACGAAACGTATGGATACCGAAGCCTTCCATCATCCTTAAACTGCGCGGTATGGCTCGGTCGCTCATGGCCCACATGACCATATGCATCGTTTCAGGCATTAGCGATATAAAATCCCAAAACGTATCATGCGCTGACGCCGCCTGAGGGATCTCGTTATGAGGCTCAGGTTTTACGGCATGTATAAGGTCGGGGAATTTCATGGCATCCTGTATAAAAAATACAGGAATATTATTTCCTACCATATCAAAATTGCCTTCCTGAGTATAAAATTTTATGGCAAACCCACGCACATCGCGGGCCATGTCAGTTGATCCCCTGAATCCCGCTACCGTAGAGAAACGCACAAAAACAGGTGTTTGCACACTTGTGTCATTTAGAAAGGCAGCTTTGGTATATTCGCCAACGTTACCATATGCCTCAAAATAACCATGAGCACCAGAGCCTCGGGCATGGACGATACGCTCAGGGATACGTTCATGGTCAAAATGGGTGATTTTTTCACGCATGATAAAATCTTCCAACAACGAAGGGCCACGCTCTCCCGCTTTTAAAGTGTTATGGTCATTGTTTATTCGGACACCCTGATCGGTGGTAATGTAGTGACCCTCATTATATTCCCTGTTGCGTTCCAGATCCTGAGATTTCAGATCTTTTTTTTCACTGTTTTTGCCTGGTTTGGTATTGTCTTTTTTCATAGATGGTTATTTAGTAAGGTGTACAATTTTAGATTCTTTAGTGATTGCAAGAAGCTTTTCCGCTGCCTTGTGGTTGTTTTGCTGTACTGCCAGTTCAAGCGCAGTAAGGCCCCGCATATCAGTCAGATGAGGATTCGCCCCGTGGGCTAGTAAGAGATCGGCCATGGCGTTGCGCCCAAACATGACAGCAAACATCAAAGCTGTCCCGCCACCAGCGTGCTGCGCATCAATGCTGGCCCCATATCGTAGTAGCTGTTCTGCCACGTTGGGATATCCTTTGAAGCTGGCACCCATCAGGGCAGTGTTGCCACCCTTGTCCTTGGCATCAGGATTGGCTCCCGCCTCAAGCAAAAGGGCTACTGCCCCGGGCTGGTTATTATAAGCGGCGATGATAAGGGGGGTAAAACCCCGGTCATCTTGTATATTCAGGTCAGGTTTATGTGTGAATATCTCTTGGAGCACCGGCAGGTTTCCCTGCCTTGCTGCTGCAAAAAGGGCTTGTGTAATTGTATCCATGGCATAATTTTTTAATGGTAATCCAAGTTACAAAAGGCTGATTTATAGTGTACTTAATATTATACTTAAGTTATCATAAATCTTTCTTAAGTGGTTTTCGATGTGAGGCTTTTAAAGATTGCGGTTTGTAGCAACTGTCACCACAATTTTACGGATAGCTTATAGCAGCATGGGTAAAGGCGTGTGAATGAAGGTTAAAAACGGCTAACAAGTACATTATGATTTTATACAACTCTTAATATATTTTATGGCATATAACTAAAATTTACTTCATGTCTTTTTTAAATTAGAATGTCTCTAAATTATATAAGTATATTATTTTTTAAAAACCGTGGAGGGAAAACTGTCGTAAATGATTTACAAACCGAATCATTATAACCAGTATGAAAATCAAAAAAATCCTTTTTATCCTCAGCGGGATAATGATACTACTGCTTGCCGTTCTGATCTTCCATATTATAACTGCAAAGCCTGCTTCTTACGATAATCCTAATTTACAGGTTAGCAGGATTGACTTTGAGTCTGATATCGACTCCCTGCAGGCAAAACAAATCTGTTCCGATTTACGAACTATTAAAGGTCTTACCTCAGACTCCATTATTGTGAAAAGAAATGTCGTAGTGTATTTTCACAATAATAAAGTCACCGACTCACAGAAAGTTTTTGACGAGCTTATGTCTAGGAGGCACTATCGCGCCAAACGCTATATCCTGCCGCCTGGCATGGCAGCCAAAGAGGTTTGTCCCGTAGATCAAAGCAGTGCCGGGTATAAACTGTCCAGAAAAATCAATCAATTTTTTAATTAACCATTCTATACTTTTATTATGAAAATTTACACAAAAATCACTTTAAGCACGTTGCTTATTTCTTCGGTAGCCTTCACCTCATGTAGCAATGACGATGATACCCCGAAAGGTGTTGAACAAGCCACAATCTATGAGAGGCTGGGGGGGACTACCATGGTTGCCGACCCGGATAATGAAGGCCAGATGATAGAGCAGGGGCGCTTGAGTTTCCGTAAGGTGGTCAATTCAACGGTAGGATTAATTGTCGCTGATATCCAGGCGGATGCACCGGGGAATCTACAGGTACATTTCGCTCCTCTTTTAGCTGAAACCGGAACTACCCAGGCTACCAATATTGCCAAGCTGTCGGATAACCTGACCGATTTCTTTTCGTTCAATACCGGGGGAACCAATCCTGTCAACACCTATTCCGGACTCGACATGGCCTCTGCGCATAATCCTGCGGTAAACCCGCGTATGGGCACAAAAGCAAGCGATGCTGACTACACTAAATTTGTAGGCTATGTAGGTGCAGCAGCTAATGCTAACGGAGTAGCGTCCGATACAGAACTTTATACTGATATTGTTGCTGTTTTGGAGTCACTCAGAGCACCGATAGTTCAAAATTAATTCTTTCTTAGCAGGGCATTTTTCGTCTCTGAGCCAGTACTGATGAAAAGAAAAAGTGCAGCCGGAATTGCTTAAAAAGACAGCCGCAGTAAAAAAAGAAAATCAATTTAGGCTGACATTTCCCTTGCCCAATGGTAAAACGCACAGGAGATATGTAATTCACCGATTGTATTTTGGCTTTGGTACTGAAAGGCTTAAAGGGCAAAACGCGGCCTTTGATATGTTTTTCTTTCCAAGGCTTCCGCAGGCGACGTATAAGACTAATGCACGTTATATTAGAATAAACCGGTAGTAAAATATGCATTTTAGGTATTTATATATTTTAAAACCCTATTTTTGGGAATGATAAATTTTTAGTGGGGGCTAAGAAAATTATCGATTCAAAAGGCGGCAATCCAAAAGATTGTTGCCTTTTCTTTTATATAGAACTATGCCTGTCAGGATGTTTTCAATTAGCTTTTATGGCAACGTGGTCTGGAAACTGTTTTCAGTTTTAAGGTTTTTATATCAATTATTTATGATCGTAATTGAGCTCTTTAAAAGCCAATAGGTGGTAAGGGAAGGCATCGCTTTTTATGTTTGGACCGGGGCTGTTGAGCGGCAAAAGGCAGAACGGAAAAAAAAGTAAAAATAAACTTACGCTATATATTATTTACCTTTTATTCCTTTTCATGTAGACCCCGTAATACTACTTTAGTGGCCAAATAAATGCATGCCTTTGGCTGTATCTATCAGCAAAGGGCACCTCCCCCAGTGCCCTTTGCATATTTTTATGGCTTTTTGTTCCTTGCACCTTAACCCTTAAATTTACTATGAGATAAATCAAGCTTTAATAATTGTTCACCGGAAAATTTATCCTTCGTTCAAAGATCCATAAAATTTTCATGACGTCTAAGTATAAATTTAAATCGCCCCGGCAAGAATTTGTAAATATGGGGAAAGACCCTTCAACCCCAAACTGGTGCAATTTTTTAATGGATTTTGCCAGGCAGCGTATTCACTGTGTCTGGCGCAATACTGATTTCTTTGGCATGCGCTACCAGTATAATCCTTTTACAGCCGACCTCTTGCAAATGAATTGCAGCGCATCCGGGGAAAGGGTTTCCATTAAAATTGAGGGCCAGCAGATATTGCTTTTTATTATGTTAGAGGGTAGGGTTTGGGCAGAGTTTACTTCAGCAAATGTAGTTCCTTTTGCAGGCGGAGAATTTGTTGTAGCGGATGGAAATTTGGGAGAGATAACAATAAATCTAGGAGAAGGCATCAACAGTTTTATGATAATTACTATCGAAAGTGAGTGGTATCGGGCAGTATATGAAGATTATTTTGCTGCCGGGTTTAGCGAAAACAGTACATCACAGGAAAGGCTAACGGAGATTTTCAAATGTAGTGCGGGGCATAAGGCTGAAAAGTGGATCAAAGCCATTTATCGTTTTTCACACCTTGGAGTAAATGCTGTTGATGGCAACCTGGGGATGAATATCGCCCTGCTTCTGGAGTACTATTTCAAACGTCTTGAAAACCATTCTGATGGCCTTGCGCATAGTGTTAAGCACTACTTAGATCAGAACTATCGTAACCAGGGGTTGAGTGTCAGGAGTGTTGCTGACCATTTTCACGTTACCGAAAGAACACTAAGGAATCACTTTAAGAAAGAGTTTAATCAGAATATCCATCGCTATTATACCCAACTCCGAATGCAGGCAGCCCATGAGCTTATCAGCGTTAAAGGTTTTCAGGCCAAGGATATTTATGACAAGTTGGGATACAACGATGAAAGTACCTTCAGGTATGCCTACACCCGGTATTTTAGAAGAAAATAAAACGCTTTGAAAATGGGTGCTGTCGTATCCCATATATACTCCATATAACCTTTTGGCACAGCTTGAAATACCCAGTGGTCTTACTGCCATCCTTATTTTTGTTAAGTATATTTCCGTTAATATTGGCCGGTGGAGTCTTAAACGGGTCAGAGTCTGCCGCATTCACTATGAGATTCATGTAATTGTAAAACTTTTGCGAATTGCCACGAATTGTAGTCCAGATCTTGTTGCCAGGTTTTAAATCTTCATGCGAATAATCAGATTTTATTATATCGCAGTTAGTTAATTGTTTAATCCTGTTGAGATAATTAGTTGGGACATCAAACCATAACTATAAACTTATAAAAAATTTAATAACTTGATATTTTTGTAAGTTTATAAAAACAAAAAAGTGCTAAATCTTTTGATTTAACACTTTTTTAAGAGTGACCCCAAATGTACAAAATCCAAACCATTTTATGCAGGATTTAAAGAAATTAGCCTATTATCTGTAGGATAATTTTTAGAAAACATGCAAAACAGCGGTTTGGCTGTCCTGTTGGGGATTGCTATCGTTAGATGTTAATTCTCATGATCTGTGGGGTCTAATTACCTAATAGAGAAATATCCACTTTTTGTAACATTGCCTCAAAATCCGCTGCAACATTTGTGCGCAACGAGTTGCTTTTTATATTTTGAATGTATTGATCACTTTTATAATTCCACAAGTACATCTCTTCTTCGAGATTATACTTATCATTGGATGACATAGGCAAATGGCATATCTCACCGTAAATTTTATCGCGCAACCTTATTAGAACAATAGGTTCGGTTTCGCGGAAAAACTCTTCAATCAATTTCTTTAATATTATTTTTTTGTCGGATTTATTCATAGCAAGTTGTTGTTTGTCTGTTAAGGTGCGCCATTAAATGCCCAGAATTACATTGTGCCGTTATTTCATATCCTTTTTCGAAATCCTGAAAGCGCTAATTTTTCAGTGTTGCACTTTTCTCATAGGTAGATGGCTATGATAGATATGTGCTGTATGTGCAGGGTAGCCCATGCGTAATATATTATTTCGTTATTACCAGCCCTAACTACCAGATAACAAACAGTAACAATTAAACTACTACTGCCTATGGTTGTTAAAAGGTAAACACCTGCTTATTTATATGCAGGTGCTCTGTAATTAGTGTTATAGTACTTTATGCAATGACCACGTTTGTTGCATTTGGCCCTTTACGGCCTTCTTCCACATCATAACGGACTTCATCATTCTCACGAATACTTTCTTTCAGACCCGAAACGTGCACAAAGATCTCGCTGCCTCCGTTATTAGGAGTGATAAATCCGAAACCTTTTTCTTCATTGAAGAATTTTACTTTACCTTCTTGCATTTTTTTAATATTTAATTTGAATAATTTTAATTTATCGATTTGTAACGAATCACGATCTATTCGACGAGATTTTAGGTGTAGGCTTATAGGTAGGTGTTAAGGCATCCGGCGGCGTATCCGTAAAATGCCCATTCCTATCGACATAGACAATCATACTCTCAAAACCTTTGCCCTTATTGTTACTCGTCTTCCTTTCCTGTCGCTTCTGCGCCTTTTGCTTCTTTATTAAAGTTTTTTTCTTGTTGTTTTCTTTCTTAAAAAAAGAATCTGCCATATGTAAAATGATATTAAACTTGATAATTATACTGCATAGTTTCAATCTTCATTCGGAAAGATTATAGAGTTGCAACGGGCAACTTAAATCCTATCAGCTTTTCTATACTCCTCAGGTCTGCTTTTTCCGTAGTACCACAGAATGATACAGCGGTACCGGTATTGCCGCCGCGGCCTGTACGGCCAATGCGGTGCACATAGGTTTCAGCTACTTCGGGCAGGTCATAGTTGATCACGTGCGGAAGCTCATCAATGTCGATGCCGCGTGCGGCAATGTCTGTTGCCACCAGCACCCTAAGCTGATTTACCTTAAACCCCTGTAATGCCTTTTGCCTGGCATTCTGTGATTTATTGCCATGAATGGCTGCGGCAAAGATTCCTTCTTTGGCCAGCAGCTTCACAAGCTGGTCTGCGCCGTGTTTGGTACGTGTAAATATCAGTGAGCGTGCAATTCCGGTATTATTCAGAATACGGGAGAGCAGCTTTTCCTTGTCTTTTTTATCAACGAAGTACACACTTTGGCTAACTGTCTCAGCGGCAGATGATACAGGAGCTACACTTACATGTTCAGGTTTTTTAAGCAAACTGTCCGCCAGTTGCTGTATGGCTGCGGGCATGGTAGCCGAAAAAAGCAGCGTTTGCCTTTGAACAGGTAGCTTTGTGATAATCTTTTTTACATCATGCACAAACCCCATATCCAACATACGGTCGGCTTCATCCAGCACAAATATTTCAAGGGTTGAAAGGTCAATGTATTGTTGCTGCAATAAGTCCATCAGCCTGCCTGGCGTGGCAATGAGTATATCGATGCCGTTCCGCAATGCCTTTACCTGGTGGAATTGCGACACGCCTCCGTAAATGGCGGTATGCTTTAAACTAAGATATTGCCCATAAGCGGTAAAGTTATCGCTTATCTGTATTGCCAGTTCACGTGTGGGCGTAAGTATAAGCGACCTTATGGCTTTTGGCTTTTTTGCCGGCCGGCCTGCCAGTTGTTGTAAAATAGGGATTGCAAAGGCAGCAGTTTTACCCGTGCCGGTCTGGGCGCAGCCTATCAGGTCTTTACCTGAAAGGATTACCGGTATGCCCTGCTCTTGTATGGGAGTTGGTGTTGTATAATTTTGTTGCCCCAAAGCTTTAAGTATGGGAGCTGAAATATTTAAATTTTCAAATGTCATGATAAAGTGTGCCGTAAAGGCTTTTGTTTAAAGTAGTAGCCTAAATACCAAAGAGGTATTTAAGACCTGAAATTCTCGGGATGGTACGATGCGGGGAATAAATCCGGGTAGCGTCCGTTCAATACCAGATGAATTTTATAAACAAAAACTGTCACTATTATGGGAATAGAAAATTCAAAAGGCAGGAAAAAACAAGAATGGCCTAAGCCATTCTTATCTGTATACATGAGTTTAGTATCTTCTGTCGTTAGACCTTGAATAGCCACCGCCTCCGCGGTTAGAACCAAAACCTGAATTTGCCGGTTTAGGGCGGGCTTCATTTACCACAATCACCTGGCTGTCCAGCCTTGAATTGTTTAGTTCTTCAATCGCTGTTTCCGCTTCAGAAGTGTTTGGCATTTCTACAAAACCAAATCCTTTTGGACGGCCACTAACCTGGTCAGTGATTAATTTTACGGAAGTTACTTCTCCGTAGGCAGCGAAAGCATCGCGCACCTGACTTTCTGAGGTACCATACCCCAGGTTTGCTACATAAATGTTCATAATGTAAATTGTTTAAATTAAATAAGGCAACTGGGAACGCCTGGACTGAAGAGTAAGAAGGGACAAATTTTACAAGATGGACAAATTTGCTTATCAGCGTGAGCATTGGCAGAGAACCAATATGGGTCAAAGGTAAGCTAAATATAATTAGTAACGCCTGTTTATCTGAGAAAATTTAAAAATAAAAAATTGAAAATCAGTAAAATAGATTTTTTCTAAGGCCGCTTTGCCTGCCTTTTTAGGCCTTTGCGGTCAAGGGCGGCAATCAGCGTATTGATGGACAAGCCCTGGCCTATAGTAGAAAACATCACAATAAAATAGCAGCCTGAAAGTATACCTTCCTTATATTGCGAATCGGGAAGCGACAAGGCCATGGCAATGGAAATTCCGCCGCGCAGGCCTGCCCAGGCCAGTATAAGTACATTGTTTACGTTTAGCTTACCCAAAAGGAAGAGTGCAGGCAATGAAACGCTAACGGTTCGTGCGATCAGTATAATAACTATGGAAAAAAGGCCAAGCAGCCAATATTCCTCTAAAAATGGCATGGCGACCAGCTGCAGGCCAATCATCACAAAAAGTATCGTATTGAGCACCTCGTCGATCATTTTCCACATCTTTAGCAGGAAATCATCTGATACTTTATCGGTATGGAAGCTGTTATTGCCGATGATAAGGCCGGCCGAAACCGCTGCAAGCGGTATGGAGGCATGGAAGTAATTAGCAAGGAACGATATACCTAAGACCAAAGCCACGGATAGCAACAAAATGGTCTGGAAGTCCTTTATCGACTTTATCAGTCTATACCCTGTGTATCCGGCCACCAGCCCTATGGCTATCCCGCCAAGGATTTCATGCAGTAGTAAGCTGCCAACCGTGCCGATGCTTATCATGGCTTCGGGTTGCTGCACAAATTCGAGCAGCAATACAAAAAGCAATAAGCCCACAGCGTCGTTAAACAAAGATTCACCCGCAATCACAGTCGAAAGCTTTTCGGATATTTTGGAATGTTTCAGTATTGCCCCTACCGCTATAGGGTCAGTCGGTGATATCAATGCGCCAAATATAAAGCAGTACACAAGTGGAAGCTCAATGCCGAACAGGCTGCACAGATAATACAGCAACAGCCCAAAAATAGTTGTTGACATGAAAACCCCCAATGTGCTTAACACAAAAACAGGCCACTGCTGTTTGCGCAATTTCTGGTAATCAAAATGGAGCGCACTTGCAAAAAGCAAAAAACCCAGCATCACATCCAGCAGTATCCTTGAAAAATCCATACTCGCTGAGACATCCCTAATCTTATCAGAAAGCTCATTATTGGTTTTGCCGATGACTACAATAACAATGGAAACCGCCACAGATATGGCAACCACCCCTATGGTGCCGGGCAGTTTTACAAAACGCTGGTTGAGATAGGAAACACCGGCGCTTATCACCAGCAACAGGGTTATCAGTTGTAACAGGTCCATAGGTGTGTTTAAGCCGCTTTGTAATTAACTTTTGAAGCGTTAGCTTCACGTGCGAATTTTTTCAGTACACGATAGTGCGAGCGCATCGCAGAAAAGAACGTAGGGCTTTCAATATAGGGTAACCCATACTCCTGTGCGGTCTGCTTTACGATCTTACCAATCTCGGCATAATGTATATGGCAAACCTTTGGAAATAAATGGTGCTCTATCTGCCTGTTCAGCCCACCAAGGAAGAACGCTGCCATACGGCAGTCAGAGGAAAAGTTAGCCGTAGTGCGCATTTGGTGTTCTGCCCATGCTTCCTCCATTGTACCCGAAGTATTGGCATCCGGAAAATCCGTTTCTTCTACCACGTGTGCCAGCTGGAACACAAGCCCCATGGTGAGCCCCTGTGCCAGGTGCAGGGCAACAAAACCAATGATAAACTGCCACCATGTGATGTTCAGGACAAGTAATGGCAGTACTATAAATAAAAAATAATATAAGCCCTTAGAGGCAAATAAGTTAAAGTATTCCTTTGCCGGGTGCTTTACCGTAACCTGACCTATCTTTTTTTGGAAAATCTTCATAAAATCTTTACGGAAAACCCATGACAGGCTGGCTAAACCATAAAGGGGAAATGCGTACCAATGCTGGAAACGCTGTATTTTTCTTTTGGGATCGTCTTCTTCAATGCGTATCAGCCCCGGGGCAATAACAAGGTCTTCGTCATGGCCGGGTATATTGGTAAAAGTATGGTGTACGCCGTTATGGGAAATATTCCAGATGTAAGGGCTGGCACCCAAAAGGTTGAATACCATACCGAGTGCTTTGTTGACGTGTTTATTGGCCGAAAACGAACCGTGTATGGCATCGTGGCAGATATTAAAGCCTACAAAGGCACTGAACATACCTAGAAGCACGGCACAGCCAAGCATGGCTAAGGATGGCAGGACACCGGAAATAACAACTGCATAACACCCAAAGAAACCACCAAGAAAAATGAGGGTTTTGACCCACATCGCAATGTTAGCATGTTTATGCTTTCCTGTTTCGGCAAAGTGGGCATCTACCCGTTGCCTGACTGCCGTGAAAAAAGCGGATTTGGGAGGGAATTTCAAACGTTTTGTCATGATAACGACATAGCTACAACCTTAAATTCACTATGCAATCTATATGACGGGACGGTGAGAGGGCATTCTATAGTATTGGATTCCAATACTTTTTTCGGAAGTGTTCCTTTGTTGAAGTACACAAATATAAGGCAATATTTATGCCATAATTGCAATTGTTATCATTAATTAAGAGATTAGACAGAAGAAACACTTTACGTTCAACATCAGTATAGCTTGAAAAGTTATGGCTACCCCAAATTCATTATATTCTTATTGGATAAAAATAAAAAGAAGTGCCTAATCATTCGATTTAACACTTCTTTAACAGTAACCCCAAATGTACAAAATCCAAACCATTTTATGCAGGATTTGAAGAAATTAGCCTACTTTAACGGTAATTATTAAGAGGTTTTTTATGTATTTTACTTCTTAGCGGTTTATTTAGTATAGTTGAGGATCCAACATAATTTTATAACATATACGGTGATTGGTATACTTCAATTTCGATAATATAGGTTCTCTGATCCAGTCATTGGTATATGAAGCCATTTAGACTTAAACATGCTTTTGCGCTTGATTAAGAAAATATTTTTTCCTGAACCAAAAAGCGAGATTAACTAAGGCAATAAGAGCAGGCACTTCCACTAAGGGTCCAATGACACCTGCGAAAGCCTGACCGCTGTTAATTCCAAACACGCCAATGGCTACTGCTATGGCTAACTCAAAGTTATTTCCCGTTGCCGTGAAGGCAATTGAAGTACTTTTAGAATAATCCGCACCAAAGAACTTACCTGTGAAAAAACTTATAATGAACATAATCGTAAAATATATTACCAACGGAATTGCAATCCTAACTACATCCATAGGTATTTCTACAATGAGTTCGCCTTTAAGGCTGAACATTACCACTATGGTAAATAGCAATGCTATTAACGTTATCGGTGATATCAATGGGACATATTTTTTATCAAACCACTCGACTCCTTTCAGTTTAATAAGAACATACCTGCTTATAAAACCGAGAGCAAATGGTATTCCCAGATAAATCCCAACACTTTCTGCAATCTGTCCAATGCTTATATCAACGACGAATCCGTCATAGCCAAAATAGGGAGGAAGTATGGTGATAAATATATAGGCGTAAATGCTGTAGAGCAGTAGCTGAAAAATGCTGTTGAGTGCTATCAGGCCTGCAGCGTACTCACGATTGCCGTCCGCAAGGTCGTTCCATACCACTACCATTGCAATGCATCGCGCTAAACCAATGAGGATAACTCCTATCATATATTCAGGGTATCCACTGAGGAACAATAACGCCAAAGCGAACATTAGTATAGGACCGATAACCCAATTCAAGAGCAGTGAGGCACCCAGCACTTTAATGTTTGTGAACACTTCACCCATCTTGCTGTAATTTACTTTGGCCAAGGGAGGATACATCATCAGGATAAGCCCTATAGCCAAAGGAATGTTAGTTGTTCCCTTCGAGAAAGAATTTATAAACCCACTACTTTCAGGCAACAGATAACCGATGGCAACACCGATTGCCATAGCGAGGAAGATCCAAAGAGTTAAATAGCGGTCTAAAAATCCAAGATTCTTTTTTTTAAGTACAGGAGTACAATTGTTTGTAGACATATTTATTTCCTGATTTGCGAGAATACATAAAACATCTCAAGCCCTATTTGAAGACTACGCTCGTTGTATTTTTCAACCTGCTGCGGCGAGTTATCAAATTCCTTTGGGTCTTCGTAAGTAATGGCTATCCTTTTTTCAGCACCCGCAATGAAGGGGCACCCTCCATCGGCTTGCGAGCAGGTCATTATCGCTGCGAAACCTTCTTCCGGATTGAATTCATTGTAATATGTTTTTGAAAACGCCACTACAGGATGCTCGTTCTCAGCATACTTCACAGCATAGACAGGATTACTGCCTGTGGAAAGAGCTTGTACTTTAAAGCCGGTTTGTTCAAGTGTTTCCGCCACTACATGGAACATTGCAGTTGCTTCCGTTCCGCCTGAGTAACAATACACCTGAGGAATTTGGTAGTGGGCAGCTGCGGCCTGCGCCCAGATTTGGGCAAGGTGGCTCCTGCGGGAATTATGGGTGCAGATCAGGTTCAACCGTATCTCTTCCTTTTCTGAGCTTTTTGCTTGTATAAAGTTGATTAATGGCTGAAGAACTTCTTTGCGCTCTGGTAATAGGTTCTCAAATTCAAAGCCATTGACAACAGCTTCAATTTCCGGGTAGAGTGTGATTTTATTTGACATAGTTATAGATATTAGCAGCATCCCCCTTCCGGAGTGCAGCTGTTAGCAGAGTTTGATGAAATTTCCGATAAGGAAACCTTTTTCTTGGTGTCAGGTACGCCACACTGGTCAGATGCGAGGCAGGCGGTTTGCTTATTGAGAAGTTGGAAACTATTACCGCTAAAACCCAGCTCATACTTCCCAATGGTACTATCCTGATATTCGACCTCGATCTCAAAATCCCCAATTCCCAGTACTTTTTCGGACAAGCCAATAATCTTTAATAATTTTCCTGGCTTCAGCCTGTGATCTTCATCATCAGCATCTTCCCAAAGTTGAAAATTAACGACGGTCTCTTTACGGACGGTACCGCCGCAATCAATAAAATCTTTAGTGATAAGCCCTACTTCAGTTACATGGAAGTTTTCCGGCACAAACGAGCCATCAGGAAGCATAAAGCTTAACGCTTCGAGATTACTAAGGTGATTTTTAATTTCAGATAGTTTCATAATAGATTTATTTTTTGCTTAGCAGCAGTTAGTTTTTTTGTTCTGGCTGTAGTCGGCTATGTCCTGAAAAAAACCTTTGATTTTTTCAAATCCTTCTTCATTAATGCAGTAACATATAGCATTACCCTCGATGTTTCCTTTAATCAGCCCGGCATTTTTAAGTTCTTTAAGATGCTGTGAAACGGTAGGCTGTGCCAAAGGCATTTCATTGACAATGTCCCCGCAGATACAGGTGTCGACTTTCATTAGGTATTCCAGGATGGCAATCCGGGCAGGATGTCCTATAGCCTTTGCCAAAATTGCCAGCTCATTTTGTTTATCAGTAAAGTGATCAGTTTTAGTAGCTCCCATCGTAATATTTTTATATTGCAATATTACGATAATAAATTTAATATTTTTATCGTGGCTTTAAATTTTTTTATACTTTTACTCCGATGAAAAACATAAGGCACATCCTAACCATTCTATTCTCAGTGTATTTACTGGGGCTTATGGTGTTGCCTTGCAGTGAATCGCACGCCATGGAGGCCGGCAAACACAGGTCAGAATCCCAATCACAGGATAAGCATGACCATGATGCGGAGCTTTGCACGCCATTTTGCGTTTGCGGCAGCTGCGTTACGGCAATCGTGCTGTATGCTCCGATTGACTTTGAGCTTCTTGATCCAGGAATCCCGTTTCAAGATCAAGTTTCCAACTTTTATCAATCGGTAACATCTGATTTCCACGGCTCCATTTGGCAGCCACCTCAGTTAGTCTAATGATTTTGCCGGCAATGAGCCGGGAAATGCCGCATGCTTGCTTGCGGCGAGTAGTAATTACATCATTATACTAATGCACTATCAATGTTAGATAAGATCATTCATTTTAGCATCAACAATAAATTTATTGTTGGCTTATTCACTTTGGTATTGGTTGTTGTAGGCTCGTACGCCCTGTATAACCTTCCGATCGATGCCCTGCCTGATATAACAAATAATCAGGTGCAAATTATTACCAGCTCACCAACACTTGCGACCCAGGAGGTGGAGCAACTCATTTCTTACCCTATAGAACAATCCGTAAAATCAATCCCTAAAGTAGTGGAGCTCCGCTCCATCAGCCGCTTTGGGTTAAGTGTTGTAACCGTTGTCTTTGAGGATGATGTAGATGTTTACTGGGCAAGGGCACAAATCTCAGAGCGCATCAAAGAAGCTGAGGATATTATTCCAAAAAGTCTTGGCACACCTGAAATGTCGCCTATTAGTACAGGGCTGGGTGAAATTTACCAGTACGTAGTTTTTCCGGAGAAAGGCTATGAGGATAAATACGATGCGACCGAACTGCGTACCATCCAGGACTGGATCATTAAGCCGCAGCTAACCGGAACAAAAGGTGTGGCTGAAGTAAATACGCTTGGTGGTAAGCTCAAGCAATATGAGATTGCAGTGCAGCCAGACCGCCTAAAGAGCATGAATACCACGGTCTCTGAAATATTCGAGGCATTGGAATCCAATAATGAGAATACCGGCGGGGCTTACATTGACAAAAAACCGTATGCGTATTTCATCAGGGGTATAGGAATGGTAAGCAGTATCGATGACATCAATAAGATCGTCATTAAGAATGTCAATGGCATACCTATCCTGATACGGGATGTGGCAAAGGTCCAGATTGGAAGCAGCATCCGTTACGGCGCGGTAACCAAAGATGGCAAAGGCGAGGAGGTAAGCGGATTTGTAATGATGCTTAAGGGCGAGAACAGCGGCCAGGTTGTACAGCGTGTGAAGGATAAGATGGAGCAGATCAAAAAGACACTGCCTAAAGGGGTTGCCGTTGAACCCTTCATCGACAGGACTGTAATGGTCGATAACGCCATAGGGACGGTTCAGACTAACTTAATCGAAGGCGCCCTGATCGTAGTGTTTATCCTCGTGTTGCTCTTGGGCAACTGGCGTGCGGGGCTGGTAGTGGCTTCTGTTATTCCACTTGCGCTTCTGTTTGCGATTTCCATGATGAAATTATTCGGGGTCAGCGGTAACCTGATGAGCCTTGGCGCTATCGATTTTGGTATCATTGTAGATGGTGCCGTCATTATAGTGGAGGCCATCATCCACAGGCTGGAAGTACGGAAAAAACAAAAGCTTACAGCTGCCGAGATGAATGAGGAGGTCTATGCGGCCGCCTCTAAGATTCGTAGCAGCGCCGCCTTTGGCGAGATCATCATACTTATAGTATACCTGCCCATACTTGCCCTTGTAGGAGTAGAAGGCAAAATGTTCGGGCCTATGGCGCAGACCGTGTCCTTCGCGATCCTTGGTGCCTTTATCCTCTCGCTGACCTATGTGCCGATGATGAGCGCTTTAGTGCTTAAGAAAGAAACCGGGCATAAGCCTAACTTCAGCGATAAGATCATTTCTTCAACGTATAACGTTTATCGTCCCCTGCTTGACAAGGCCCTGAAGATAAAGGGAGCGGTACTCGGGTTCTCGGTAGCATTATTTGCCGCTGCACTTTTGGTCTTCAACTCATTGGGAGGTGAATTTATTCCCACCCTGGATGAAGGCGATATTGCCACGCACCTTATAATAGCTTCAGGAAGTTCCCTGTCCCAGGAAATTGAGGCCACCACAAAAGCTGAAAAAATACTTCGCGATAAATTTCCCGAAATCAAAATGATCGTTACCAAGATAGGCAGCGCTGAAATCCCTACCGACCCGATGCCGATAGAAGCGGGCGATATGATCATTATACTCAAAGACAAAGATGAATGGACCTCTGCCGAGACCAAAGAGGAGCTCATGGAGAAAATGGAGAAGGCCCTGGAGGATATCCCCGGCGCTACAACCGAATTCTCGCAGCCGGTGCAGATGCGTATGAACGAGCTTATGACCGGGGTAAGGAGCGATGTTGCCATAAAAATATTCGGTGAGGACATTGATATGCTGGTCAGCAAAGGCGAGGAGGTTACCGAAATGATCAAAGGCATTGAGGGCGTTGCCGATGCTAAGGCAGAACGGGTAGCAGGGCTACCCCAGATAACAATCCGTTACAATAAGGATAAACTTGCGCTTTACGGGCTCAATGTCGGGGACCTGAACAGGGTTATCCGTATGGGTTTCGCAGGGGAAACCGCTGGAATAGTTTATGAAGGCGAAAAGCGCTTTGATATGGTGGTGCGGCTAGCAGAAGAAAGCAGACAGGATATCAGCAACCTCAAGTCGCTCTACGTTACGCTGCCATCGGGGAGCCAAATCCCTTTGGAACAGGTAGCCGATATTAAATATGAGGACGGACCGATGCAGATCAGCAGGGAAGATGGCAGAAGGAGGATCGTGATCGGGTTTAATGTACGTGGGGCCGATGTGGAATCGGTCGTCAATAAAATACAGGACAAGCTTGGCACGAGCCTGAAGCTGCCTTCAGGCTATTATATCACCTATGGAGGCCAGTTTGAGAACCTGGTCGAAGCCAACAAACGCCTTATGATAGCGGTGCCTGCAGCCCTTGCACTGATTTTCGTACTGCTGTACTTTACTTTTAAATCCGTTAAGCAATCCATCCTGATCTTTACCGCAATACCCCTTTCGGCGATAGGGGGAGTGTTTGCGCTCTGGATGCGCAACATGCCCTTCAGTATTTCTGCAGGGGTCGGGTTTATAGCCCTTTTTGGCGTAGCAGTGCTCAATGGTATTGTACTGATAGCTTATTTCAACCAGTTAAAATCCGAAGGTATGACTGATATTTATAAACGCATCCATGAGGGCACAAAGGCAAGGTTAAGACCTGTTATCCTAACCGCATCGGTCGCTTCACTGGGCTTCCTTCCGATGGCGCTAAGCAGCGGCGCAGGGGCAGAAGTACAGAAGCCTTTAGCTACAGTGGTGATTGGGGGTCTTATAACAGCAACATTGCTGACATTGGTTGTCCTGCCGATACTTTATTATTATTTTGAAAAGGGCTTTGGCTACAAGCCAAAAATTAGAGGAGCTGCCATTGTAGTGCTGCTGTTTGCTATTTCGGGCAACGCGCAGACAACAAAATCGCTCGATGTGAATTCCGCAATTACGACAGCCGTCCAAAATAATAAGGGCGTACAGGCTTCGGTGCTGGAGAGTCGGATGCAGTCGCAGCTGAAAGGAACAGCGTTTGACCTGCCAAAAACAGAAATCACCGGAACCTTTGGGCAGGTGAATACGGCAGCTCAGGATAAATATTTTAGTATTTCCCAGACATTCAGCCCGTTCCAGTTCGGGGCACGCAAAAAACTGCTGAACGAAACCGCAACAGCAGCGGAGCTGCGCGTTGCCGTTACAAAACAGGAACTGTCCTACAGGGTGCGCCAGTCATGGAATACGATGCTGTACTATACCGAGCTTAACAAGATACTACAGGAGCAAAATGGTTACATGCAGAAATTTGTGCGTGCCGCCGACCTGAAATTCAGGACAGGGGAGACGGGATCGCTCGAAAATACCACGGCAATCGCAAAACAGCAGGAGCTTTTGCAACAGATAAAGCAAAACGAAGCCATGATAAAGGTGGAACATTCCAGGATGCGGATATTACTGAACCTTGAAGATGACTTTACCATTACAGAAACAGCCTTTACCCCGCTTGCAGCCATAGCGGTACGGGATTCAGCCCAGGTAAAGAAAAATGCCAATGTGCAGCTCGCAATGCAGGAACTGGAGGTTGCCAAGGCAGGGTCGAAGGTAGAGCGTTCTGTCCTGATGCCGGATTTTACGGCCGGTTATTTCATCCAGTCCATGCGCGGTATGCAGGATGTGAACGGTTCGCCGGTTAACTACGACAGCTCATTGCAGTTCCAGGGGTTTTCGGTCGGTGTCGGTATTCCCATTTTTGCCGGAAGCGGGTCAGCCCGTATCAGGGCCGCCAAGACCAATGTAGAGGTTCAGCAAATGAATGCAGATTACCTGCAGGCGCAGTTGCAGGGAGAGTTCCAGCAGCAGCTGGAACAGCTTACCACATTTGAGTCTTTGGTAAACTATTACAATGCTACGGCATTGCCCAATGCTGATATTATCGTCAACAATTCTTCAAAAGCATACATGAACGGCGATATATCTTATGTGGAATACATGCAGGGCCTGGAAACCGCGCTTGATATCAGGACAAACTATATAAATGCGGTAAACAACCATAACCAAGCGGTGATCTACCTTCAATTTCTGTTAAACCAATAATCTGTTGATAATGAAAAATATTAAGCTTAAACATATACTGTATATCATTCTGGGGCTTGCCGCTGTCTTTGCCTTTGATTACTTCCTGCTGCGCAATACGATAAAGGATGATGCCCATAACCACGAGCACGAACAGGAAGAAGCCAAAAAGAAAGTAAGCGGTAAAGAGGACGCTATAATGAAGGAGGTCGAACTTAACGAAGCGCAATTCAAGGCATCCTCTATTGAATTGGGAACCTTTTCAATGAAAAATCTCAGCGAGGTTGTCAATGCCAACGGCTACACAAAGCTCCCCCCGCAAAACCAGGCAGATGTTTCGGTACACATGACCGGTATTGTAAAATCCATCAATGTTATTGAAGGGCAATTCGTTAAAAAGGGGCAGGTGCTCGCAACCCTGGAGAGCCCGGAATTTGCACAGCTCCAGGAAGCCTACCTCACCTCAAAAAGCAACCTAGAGTTCCTAAAGCTGGAATATGAGAGGCAAAAAACACTCAGCGAGGAAAATGTGAATTCCAAAAAAGTCTTCCAGCGCACAAAATCTGACTATGATATTGAAAAGGCCAGGCTGGCATCCCTTGACATGCAGCTTTCGGTATTGAACCTGAGCAAGTCATCGGCCACATCGGTAATGGCGCTTACCTCTCCGCTTTCAGGTTATGTGACCGAGGTGAATGTCAAGCTGGCCAGCAATGCGGAAGTAGGAAAGCCGCTGTTTACCATCGTGGATAATTCAAAGCTGCATGTTGACCTTCTGGTATATGAGAAGGACCTTCAAAAGGTGAAGGAAGGACAGAACATCCGATTTGTGCTGACCAACCAGGACAACAGTGAGATCACCGGCAAGGTGTTCAATGTCAGCAAATCCTTTGAGAACGATACAAAATCGGTTGCTGTCCACGCGGAAATTTTAAACCCGTCAAAGTCCCTCATACCGGGTATGTATGTCAATGCCCTTATCGACGTGGGTACGCGCCAGGTACAGGCGCTGCCGGCTGATGCTGTCATCAGGGCTGATGGCAGGGAGTACATCTTTGTACTTGAAGAAGGACATGGCGACACTGAACATGACGAGCAGCAAGGGCACAGCCACGATGATGGGCACGGCCACGATCACGACCATGATGCGGCAGAAGGCCACTCCCATGATGACGGGCACGAGCATAAGGAATCCGAAGGCACGACCTATCATTTCCAGCGTATCGAGGTGAAGACCGGGACAAGCCAGCTGGGCTATGTACAGGTGACGATACTGCAGGAGATTGAGAAAGATGCCAAGATAGTACTTAAGGGGGCCTATTATATCCAAAGCCACCTTCTCAAGAGTGAAGGCGGTGGGGGGCATGAGCATTAATAACTAAAGCATTAATTTATGAGTACAACTAAATTGACACAGGCGGCTGCTGTAAACGCAGGGGAGGAAGCGGAGGGCTGGCTGGCACACTGGCCTTTGCTCTCGGCGATCGCTATCCTTTTTGGGATGCTGGCCCTTGAATATGGATATGATTATATTCCCGCATTCCCGTACAATTTTATTATCTATTGCGTTGCATACCTCCTGTCAGGATATAACGTTCTTTATATGGCCTGGCGGAAAGCCGTAAGGCTGGATTTCTTCAATGAGTTCTTCCTGATGAGCGTGGCAACGATAGGGGCATTCGCCATAGGCTCGTATAGCGAAGGTGTTGCCGTAATGGCTTTTTATTCTATCGGGGAATGGTTTCAGGACAGTGCGGTCAACCGTGCCAAGCGAAGCATTAAAGCCCTGCTTGACGTCCGGCCCGAAGAGGTTACGGTAATCCGCGGCGGCAAGAGCGAAACCGTACACCCTAAAGAAGTGCAGGTTGGTGAGGTCATCCGTGTGAAGCCCGGGGAGAAGGTCGCATTGGATGGCGAGCTTGCCTCCGATAAAGCTTCCTTTAATACTACTGCCCTCACAGGCGAGAGCAAACCCGATACTAAGGGCAAAGGCGAAAAGATCTACGCCGGGATGATAAACCTGAATATGGTAGCTGAGGTAACGGTAACAGCGCTGTTCCAGGACAGCAAGCTCAGCAGGATATTGGAGATGGTGCAGGATGCCACCTCACGTAAGTCGCAGACACAGCTTTTTATCAGCCGTTTTGCCAAAGTCTACACGCCCATTGTATTTGCGCTGGCATTGGCAGTATGTTTCCTTCCTTACCTGTTTGTACAGGATTATATTTTCAAAGTATGGTTTTACCGTGCGCTGGTATTCCTTGTCATCAGCTGCCCGTGCGCTCTGGTTGTTTCCATTCCCCTGGGCTACTTTGGAGGAATTGGGCTCGCTTCCCGCAAAGGCATCCTTTTTAAGGGCTCCAATTTTCTTGATGTTATGACGGAAGTCGATGTCGTGGTTATGGATAAGACAGGGACGCTGACAGAAGGCATTTTCAAAGTACAGGAAGTTGCTGTACAGGGATTGACCGAAGGGGAACTCCTTAGAGCTGCCGCGGCTTTGGAAAGCCAGTCAACGCACCCCATCGGCATGGCCATTGTTGAGCATGCCGGCAAGGAAACATTTCAGGATGCCAGCATCTCCAATGTAGAGGAAATTTCCGGGCATGGCCTTAAGGGTACCATCGATGGGAAAGAAGTTCTTGCCGGCAATACCAAATTGATGAGGAAGTTCAATATTGACTATCCGCAAGCCGTAGATGCAATTGTCTACACTATTGTTGTAGTTGCTATAGATAATAAATACGGCGGCCATATTACGATTGCTGACCAGATTAAGGAGGATGCACAATCTGCCATATCCGGGCTCCACAAGCTCGGCATACAGACCGTAATGCTCTCCGGTGACAAGAAGGCCGTTGTTGAACAGGTGGCAAAAGAGCTTGGGATTGACAATGCCTATGGTGATTTGCTTCCGGAAGGTAAGGTTGAGAGGGTACAGCAGCTAAAAGACCAGGGTAAGCGGATCGCTTTCGTTGGGGATGGGGTTAACGATGCACCGGTCGTAGCCCTTGCTGATGCCGGTATCGCCATGGGCGGGCTGGGCAGCGATGCTACCATTGAAACGGCCGATATCGTAATCCAGAATGACCAGCCTTCGAAAATTGTTACTGCCATCCGGGCCGGAAAGCTGACCAAACAGATCGTGTGGCAAAATATTATCCTTGCCATGTCGGTGAAGATAATTGTGCTCGCTTTAGGGGCAGGTGGGATCGCTAACTTGTGGGAAGCGGTGATAGCCGATGTGGGTGTAGCGCTCTTAGCTATCCTAAATGCAGTGCGCATACAGAAGTCGCACATTTAAAACTATTGCTATATTTGCCTAAACAACCTAAAAATAAAAAAACATGAAATCAATATTTAAAATTTTATCATTAGCCTTTTTAATGTTCGCATTCTCCGGTACGATGTCAGCACAGGAAAAGAAGACAATCCAGACGGCAACAATAAAAACCGCCATCTACTGTGACCATTGCAAGGCATGTGAGACCTGCGGGCCGAAATTCAACCAGGCATTGCTAAAGGAGAAAGGTGTCCAAATGGTAGTCCTTGATGATAAAGCAATGACCATTAAGGTAACCTATAACTCAAAGAAGACAGACCTTGCAAAAATCAAGACAGCCATAAGCAAGCTTGGTTACGATGCCGATGAGATTAAGGCAGATCCTGTGGCATATGAAGGTCTGGATGGGTGTTGCAAGAAGGCATAATTCCGCTATACATCCCATTAAACAATAAAGCCCCCGAACTGGGGCTTTATTTATTGCCTTGGCGCATAAAATATAACGCTATTGCAGCACCGATGATATCATATTTACTCAAATTGAAAAGATAGGAAAACTGACGATAATGCAGGTTTTATGGAGGGGATCCTACTTCCATCTTCTCTATAATTACATTATTGTCTATTGATGTTTTAAAGTGGTTTGAATCCTGAGTAGTCAATTACTCAGGACATATAAACCGGCAGTATAAACTTACAGATTAGCTTGAATTTCAACTGTATTTGTAAGTTTATTAAAACAAAAAATCCCGAAATCAATATGATTTCGGGATTTTTGTTTGTGACCCCAACGGGACAAATTTCAAACCATTTCATGCAGGATTTAAAGAAATTAGCCTACTTTATGTAAGATAAGTTTTCGTTTTAGCGGTTTGGATGTCCTGTTGGGGTTTAAAGACATTTATATAACTTTAATTTGCTAATCGATAGTCATAGCATTAACTTTCACTTAAAATTTTTGAGTATCTTCATTTAATATCTGTTGGTAATAACAAAGCCCTTGGTCGGGAGTATTAATTTTGAGACAATTTTATTTTTTGTTAATTCATAAAGGGAGTCTATTATTGTAATCTTATTGTTTATAGTATAATGGCTTGGTGGTTAGTTAACAATGTATAAATTAACTTTCCATTGATTTCAAAGCTTTAAAGCATATGATGACAATTATAAAAGAATTAAAAAATTACGGAAATAATAAATGTTTAACCCTAGTGACTGCTTTTTAAAGTTCCTATATTCCCTATAAATTATGAGACCTATAGACATAGTCGGATTAAAAAACTTTAGAATCTTTGATGGGCAGGTTGGCTTTTTGGAAGAGCTTTCGCCAATAAATATTTTGACAGGAGCCAATAATTCTGGGAAGAGCTCAGTAATAAAGTCGCTGCAGATGCTTAAGAACAGCAGTAAGGACAATCAATTTCCTTTGCATCTGGATTTAAATCAGCAAGAGCACCTTTTGGGAGATTTCGATAATGTGCTTTATAATAAGGATGACCGGGATCTTGTCGTGTCGCTCCCCTTTACTTTCCTTGGAATGAAAAACCTGTACATCTCATTAAGCTATACAGTTCCCATTTCAAAGAATACGTTTCAGGCCAGCCTGCGTTCAATGGAGGTTGTTGATAAAAAGGATAATAATATTGTATTTTCTTTTATGTACAGGGAGGCAAGTGAAGAAGAGAAGGAGTCCCATAAGATAAAACATGAAGAAGACCTTAAAGCGCGTCAACAAAAAAGGGTGGATAAACCAAAGAAAAAGCAGGATATTTTTTCCTTCAGCGACTTTGGCTTCTTTCCGCTGTACAATCCGCTTGTAGGTTATGTGGAATGGTTCATGAATCTCGAAAAGCTAAAGGAGTACCTTATACACCTAAAAGAATTTTATCTCATGTACCTTGAAAAGAGGAATGGCTGGGTTGAATTGGACAAAATTGATCAACGTATCAAGGGAGTCAATTTTATACCTTCTATTCTGGTAAATTCCCTTGAGGCAGATGTTGATGCCGATTCCTGGAATGATTTCATAGATAATAAAATCGGCGACCGAAAAGAAGCTAAAGGAATGGAGGATGTTGGACAGTATGATTTTGATGCTGAAGAAGTTTTTTTCCCTCCTCCACAAATTGAGGATATCCTTTATTACTACACATTGAGAATTTTCAGGAATAAGTTAATCTGGAATGTTACAGAAGATAGTGGTACTAAGTCTTCCATTATTGAAAACTGCTTTAAAAAAAGCTGGAATGCCTTGGTCCAAAGAATTAACACGATTAACTACCTGTCTAATATCAAGGAGGAAAACGCAAGGATATACAATGCAAACATAGGCTCTCCCTTTATAAACCTTCTTAAGGACTATACTTTCCATAATGGTTTGGATACAAAATTCATTAATAAGTACCTTAACGAGTTTGAGATTGGAAAAAATATTGATATTGGATATGATCCGAAGTACCAGCTAATCTCAGTTACAATAACCACTTTTGACGGAAACAAGAGGGAACTTGTTGATTTTGGTTACGGCATAAAGCAGCTGGTATTGATCTTAATCCAGATAAGTGTTTTGGCCGAGAAGAGCAGACGTACAGTACATGAATACGACGAAGAAGGCGAAACATACAACGATTATTACGATCCTACTGTTCTGCTTGTGGAGGAACCAGAATCTAATCTTCATCCCAAATGGCAATCCGTACTGGCAGAAATGTTTTCTGAAGCCAATACAAAATTCAATATTCAGCTTATCATTGAAACGCACAGTGAATACCTGATTAGGAAATTTCAGATGCTCGTCGCGAACCAACGTTTAAGTGCTGACAAAGTAAAACTATTTTATCTCCGGAACCCTCATAAAGTAACCGATGAAAAGAAACAGGTGGAGAGTTTATCAATCGGAGATGACGGGAGTATTGACTTTACAAAATTTGATGGAGGCTTTTTCGAGGAGAGTACTGATTTGAAACTTAGCCTTCTCAATATACAGCGCGATAATTTTTTAAAGGAATTCGAAGATTTAAAATCGAGCAGTGATCAAAACGCGGACAAGATTGCCGACTTACAGCAGAAGATCGATGAATATACCAACAAAATAGACCTCGTTATCTACAGTCAGGTAATTCAGGGGCGATTTGACATAACAGCGATATCACCAATAAGTGTCAAGTATCTTGTGTCCGGACAATTTCTCTTAAACAACATTGACGGACATGATGATTTTTCTCCTGTCATCCTTCAATATGGAAGGACAGTTGAGAATGAGCTATTGCAAATTTTTACCATGATCAATCCGACAAAAAGATGGTCTTTCGGGGCTATGCAGGCGGCACTTGAAAAAGTCTTGACAGGAACATCAACATCGGCCAGCGCCCTTCGAGGTTCAACCGCTGGTGAGCGTGGACAATTGAATACAATCTTGGCAAGCACTTTCACAATTCCGGCAAATTTACGTGTAGACCTTCTTGAAGACTTGCGGGATATCAGAAACATGGCGGGACATCCGGGACATACTAAAGCGAGGCAGGACGCTTTAGATTATATTCAGGACACAAATGAGTTCCTCGATCGATGGATTAATGAAAAAATTTAAGTGACGGTGAACAAACGTCTAGATATTCCGCCTGCCTGCAATCATCGTTCAGATAATTTACCATATTTTGCAGGATGGGCTTTGATATAATCATTTATAGGTTTGCTTTACCGCCGTGCCTAGATTTTTGTAAACTTAAAAATGTAGCTGCTCTTGTGGAATGGCTTGAGATAATTTTCCAGACGGTTTTTTAGCGTGTCATATAAGTAGTCGAGCATGGGAAGGTCACGGAATATATTGTCAAGGTGGGAACTCGATGAGGAAACTATCTCATAGCGATGCCCATCAATGGAAACATTTTTTTCCCTTCTGAATATTTCAAAGCTGACCACAGGCACATCCTTTCCAAGCATGTAAACATCCGCACGGTTTTTTCTCTCGCCATCAAGAGTTTTGAGATAGATCATCTGTATTCCGTACCCTCCCCTTATATTATCAGGATCCAATGGTTCTATGTTTACCACAAGCCGGTCAAAAAAGGAATAGAACGAAAGCTCAGAAGCCAGGTTTGGAAAATACTCTGTAACAAAACGGTCATAAATGGGCGGAAGGTTATTGAAAATCGTCTCGGTTGCCTGCTTTACATCCGAATCGTTATATACCTGCCAGGTAAAATAGCTTTCCAGTTGAGGATATTTCCTGATGGGATAATGACGGGTAATGGCCCTGAATCCGCTATTCTCAAGGTGCTGGATAAGATTACATAAATATTCCATATTGAAGCTTGAAGAAGTAATCTTCAAATTGGTCAGGGTGACCTTAGCAGACCCTGAGGCAAGCCTTTCCTTCAGCTTTTCATGTACTTGGACAATCTCCTCTTCGAACACGTGCCACCTGAAATGGTCAAGTTCGAATGTAATCTCTTCGTGTGGATCGTCATTTTCTAGGTACTGCTCTATAAACAGCGGGAGGTAGGTGTCAAGAAGATATCTGATTTCTTGAAGTTGGTAACTTTTCTGTCCTGGATTAAAACCGGTCACCTCGTCAAACCTGTCGAGGAAGGAAATAATGTATTCAACCGCAATGAATTCATTTATAGGTAGGAGCATCTCATTGTCCACGACCTTTTTCAGGTCGGAGATGATGTACTCGTATGCAAGCTCCTTTGGCTTGTACTTGATGGGATTGGTAGTGTGATTGCTGACGCGGTTCAAAATATTCTTCAAAGATCTTACCTCATCGTTTGCAATATGCTTGATCTGGACATCGTTGGTGGAATAGGATATGGGATACAGTGAATAGGACAAGCCCCTTTCTTCATATCTGGAGTAGGCAACGCCTATCTTCCAGTACTCCTTATAGAAAACTTCTTTAATTATGGAAAAGTCATGATCCAGAAAGTGGTTGTAGTAATCTAAGAACAGGTGGATTTCCTTGAATTCAGACTTATCCAGCCCGATTGCAGGATTGCTCAGCTTCTTCATAGCGGCGTGCACCGTCGTGATCCTCTCGAGTTCGCTTTTTACCCCATCATAATTGATCAGCCTGGTCTTGTAATCCTCTATGATGGATATCCAAGAAGCAAGATAGCTGTCCTGTGCGCGAGATATCACATTTTCCATTGGAATACCGACGCTTACGGTCTTTCCCCTGATCTTCCCCGTTATATCATGGAGAAAATTCCTGCTGAGGTGTATCCAGTATGCCTTCTCATCTTGGGTATTGACGACAATAAGCAGTACCGGCATTATACTGTTTTCGCAGTAAGATAGGAACTGCAGGTCACACTGGTACCTTGGCTTGCCATAGCTTTTTTTTGGCAGGTACTTTACCTGGACCTCAAGCTTGCCGATCGGATGTTGATGTTCAGTAACCACTTCGATGTGCCCGTCAATGTTGGGCACTTTATCAAGGACACTAAGGCTGGTCTTAAGACGCTCCTTGTCGATAATATATTCCAGCATTCTTACAGCCTCGACCTCAGGAGTATTAGTCAAGGGATAGGCTGCGGGTTTAGCCTTTATTATTTTTTTGGACATAAGTACTACGAGTTTTTTTTTTGCTGAATACATTATTATCCACAAATAAAGTTTCACGCATAAGAAATATAAAAATATGAGAGAATTTTACATAACGCCTTTATCAGTTTTTTGTGCAGCGTGTTGTGTAATCAATTCTGCTATCTTTAGCTGTAGTGACTCATCGTCAGTTAGTTTCTCTATTTTTTGCTGTTGACTGACTTTCGGGTTAATTCCAGTAAGTATTGATAATTCATCCTTGTAAGCCATAAATGGTTCATAAAGTTTATGGAATGCTCTACCAACACCACCTTGAAACATTACCAACGCAGGATTCTTTTCTTCCTGTACTCCATTTTTCAAAATATGTTTTATAGAAATACCAGGATAGGGATCTATGTAATAGATGTTAGTAATACCTAGCTGAAATGCTTTTTTAGAGCAAAGTTCGCATGGGCTCGCAGTTGTGAAAAGATTTCCGCCCTTTAATCCTTGTCCTCCATATTTACTGATCTGTAGCATGGCATTTTCTTCGGCGTGCAGAGAACGAGTATGAACCTGATTTTTTTCACCTTCAAAGGCGTTGTGAAAAGACTTAAAGCAATAAGAACAATTTTTGCCTTCCAAATTTTTCAAATCTACCGCTTCTATGATTTCAGTAAACTTCTGCTTGTAATTTTTGCCGTCCTTATAAAATGCCGATTCATCAATATTTCCCTTTTCGAATTCGCTGAAATGAGAGGGGTTTTTTATGTCTTCAGAAGCCAAGTCTTTCGCATTGCGAAGTCTGCAAGGCATTTGATTCTGAGGGACATCATTCCACCCAATTGCTTTAACAGTAAATACATTATCTGTGACTAGCGCGCCTACCTGTCGGGAGATGCAACCAGAATTAAATTTAGCATTATAGGCTATCTGCATGCATCTTTCAATAGCACTTGGGGTAATAATTCCGGGCTGATGTATAAGAGCTATTAGTTTTACAAGCTGTCTACGCAGATTCAGATTGGCGTAGTTTCTATTTATTTCCTTTTCTGACTCCGTTTTTTCATTGAAACCAGTATATTTATTGGAAAAGAAGATGTGATAATCGCTTTTTTGAATGCAGTTTTCTGTATCTGGTGAAGAGAAGACGCCTTCATTAAATTCGCCACCATCATACTCTGCCTCATCAAGCTTCAGTATTTCTTTAGCATGTTGTTTAATTTGGTCGGCTGTATAGTCACCCTGATATTTATTTTGGACCTGCGTCAATATATATTCAAATCGCTCTTTCTCGTCTTTGTTAGTAGCAACCATATAAAAAGCTGAGAATTTTTCTTTGAAGTACATCAGTTCAAGAGAATTCTTAAGAGCATCGATTACGATCTTAGCGATATTGTCATTGTGGAATCGCCAGTTTTTTATTATTCTATTGATTGTTATAGCAACTGTATAAATATGTTCTAGTGCCATATCGTCCTCTTCCTTGACTGATGGAATACAGACCGTACCGTAATCCCTTAGGTTATTAGAAAAATCGTGGATAAGGCGGGTCCTTTTAGTAATGTCATAACGATTTAATATTTCATAGAACCCATAGGAAAAGTTTTCAAAAAAGCCAAAAAAGAAGGTGTGAAATTCCTTGTCTCCATTACTAATACAATCATTCATATTGTTTAAAGTGAGTGATTTAAAATAATCAAACCATGTGGTTTTCCCAAGCAGATATTCTTCAATCTTATCTACCAGTGAAGTATCTTTAGATTTGTCAAATCGATTTGAAAAGTCCTCTTTCTCTCCATTTTGGCATATAATACTAATAAATGATGAAATACAATCCTTCGGATTATGTGGATTATTTCGAGTAGCTTCAAAGAAAAGATGGAGTAGTAGAGCATCTCTGTAATGTATAATCTTGAATGGAGTCCAGTTTCCAGAATGGGACAGGAATTCAGCGCATATACGGTATTTGATTTCCTCTGCGTCTTCTTTTTTAGCATTAACGAGGTCTATTATTGTATCGGTAAAGTTTTCTTCGGCAAGTTTTTTTGCAATTTCAGAGCATCCCGAACCAACCCGCCCTGTCAATCCTATTACAGTAAAATCCTTACGTAAGGAGTAAAGCTTTTTTAATTTCATATTTACGATATTAGTAACGTAAATATAAAATATATGTTAAACGTATTCTGTTTATATTTTAAATTATTTAATATATAGTACTAAATTTAGAATATTACTAGAGCTACTAGATGTTGGAAAGACAAAAGAGAATCTAGAAAGAGCATACAAGAGATTTGAAAATGTATTTCAGCCAATTAATAATCCTCCTGCGCCAAAAATACCTTCCTGATTTTTAAAAGAATCTGAGATAAAAGGCTCTCCAAGTGTTCCAACTGCACAACTATGTAGATTCATAGCGGTACATACCATTTGAATTCCATTAATTAAGGCACCGGCATCCCTCCACAATAGTGAGTCGGCATCTATATATTTAGCATGTGTCCTGTATTTGTGGGCCACAAACCAAATTATTGTAGCATTATCGGTTTTAACAATATCGTTTATGTGCTCAAGAAACGCGCTACCTTTAATATTATCTAAATTATTTAAAGAATGCTCAAAGGGATTATAATAGTAAAAATCTTTTTCTGACAATACTGGAGAGTTAATTATAAGATCAATGGGGTGCCTAGCGCCTGCAGATGCCGTTCCTCTATGAGTAAGGATATAGCCATTATCCTGTAAAAACGTATTTCTCACCTTGGCTACATACCATAAAATGTCACCGATCTGTTGCAAGGTTATTTTATTGAAGACTCTTGAAGACTTTCTGTTATTTATTACAGTATCAAAGTTTGTATGCAGAGGTTGGATTTCTCTTGAGAGTTTAATAACTTCTTTTATTGAATAGTTGAATGTTGGCACATCGTCTTCTACAGTTTTGATTCTTGGATTATTCATTATTCTGCATATAATTCATTGAGGGTTTGCCCATATTTATTACAACCTCTGCATTTACCACAGGGTTCATTGGAAGTATGGCAGGAATGTGCCCAATGAAGCAGCGACTTTGGAATTCCTGACTTCTGTATTAATTCAACTGTAGACATTTCAATACATGGACTTGAAATCCTTATATTACCTTCTTGATACTCCATTAGCGAATTCATCCGAGCGTAAAATTCAGATGTTCCATCTTTGTGAAAGCCATCAGATTTCACTGATCCGATCATCAGTTCGATTATACCCAAACTAATACCTTTCATACATGCTAATGTTATGAGTAACTGATTACGATAGGGCCACCATTCGGAAGATGGAGATTCTTTTATAGCTTTACTGTTTATTAAATCACCGCTTCCTAAACTGCTGCAGTCTATTTCTATTATATGGTGTTCGATACCTAACTCTTTTGCGATGACGGAACTTGTTCTGATTTCTGTTTCTGCAGCTGCCTGTCCGTAATCAATTGTTATTGCTATTTCTGGTCGTTTCCAATAGGCAAGTGATATGGAATCCATACCGCCTGACAGTAATATACCTTTATTCATTTTTAGCTAATGCCCACAAGCACTTATATATTGCTGTGGTTAGGTCTTTTTCAATTATACAGTTTGTACCTTCCAACATTTTTATACTTTCAGAGCTTTCATTTTCCACATAGCCAATAACAGTGCAATCTTTCGCTATCGCAAAGCCAATTTCAAATAAAGTTCCCGAATCCAATCCATCCAAAATTGCAAACACTAACTTAGATTCGTTTAGTCCTTCTATATCTAGAGGTACTACAGTAGATGCATCACCAAGTCCGACATGGTGCCATGGTGAAAAAACTTTAAGATTCATCGCTTGAAGACATCCAAAAATCTGGTCCACTAGCCAACGTTCTGAAAATGTGAAAAAAGGACCAGCTAAATAAACTTGTCCATTTGGATAGTTACGTATCTTGAATGGCCTGATTTCAGGATTGCTCTCAAATGGTATAAAGTTAAAATTGCGTGTATTACAATAGACGGCGGTATCCCATGAAGCGATTCGTGCTGCTTTAATAGGATCTCCTGAATCTATCCAATAGTGAGCAAAGGATGCCGCGAAGACATCTCCAGAACCTATCGGCCAAACCGAATTCGTTTCGTAAACAGGGATAATCTCTTCTTGCCCGGTATTAGTTTTAACTAAAGCACCTTTTGCGCCCATCTTTATAACTAACACCTCGGCCATTTCATGATTAAAAAAGAAATCTTCAATAGCATTCAGGTCATTTTCTTTTATTCCTACAATTTTTTTTGCTTCCAAAATATTAACCACTACGGCCAAATGCTTCGCGCTTGAACCCGTAGCAGAGAAGGGAAGTGGATTTGAAGGGGACTGGGGATCATAAATAACTTTATTGCCTGATACCTTTGCATTGCCCTCAATCATTCCATAGTATAATATACTATTCCCCTCAGCCTCTATCTGATTTGAATGTGAATTTAAAGTGTCAGGGCGAGGAATTACGACTGGATCTGCCAAGGGATAATCGTACCGGAACTGAATAGTCTTCGGGATAGATGAAACCCTAGTCTTTAAGTTAATTTCGTCAGATACAACGTTCAAAAATTCCATTGTTGACTGATCACCAAAGGTAAAGAATGTTATTTCACGGTTAGGGTTTAAACGTCCCAGAACCCAGCATGCTCTGAGTCCGGAACCAAATTTCATTTCCCACCTGGGTTCGAAGCAGTATTCATCGTAGGTTCCTCCAACTACTATCATCGTCGTGTAATAAATAGTTCACAAAGACCGCCATCTAACGAAGTTATTTTTCCTTTGTACTCGTTGGCATCATTAATGCAACTGATGAACAGTGCGGAGAGATTCCCAGGTAGAAAGATATTGCCGATCAGTTCTCCAGTTACCATAAGTGCCTGCAAGGGACCGGTTACTGAACGTAGATTTACAGTTACAATATCGCCTATAGTTAGTCTTGGTAAAATAGCCGGGTCCGGAGACATAATCATGCCACGTCCGGTCAAATTGACACAGTCTGTAAAGTTTGATGAACCTCCTCCAATTGGAGAGTCATCCGATGAGCTGCTTCCTGACATAGTAAGGTGTTTAGTTGGAGTGCTTTAACGCATTGAGTGCTAATTTATTATTTTTTTTCATAAATTCCCAAATAATTGCGTCCATTATTGCAGAAGATACATCAAGAGCGTTACAAAAATCCAAGTATTTTTGTTCAAGAGTTAAGTAGTGTTTATCCAGATTATCAATGGTGTCGTCATAAAAGCCTGCTAGAACCCCTGCTCGTAATATATGAATATCCAAGATGGCTACATTATCGCTATTGAGACAGTTTCGTGTTATCCATGATGCAGTTTTCAAACCTATTCCATCAACTGTCAATAACCATTTTCTAAACTGTATATCATCTTCTACTGGTATTAGATCAAGATCATTTCTATTTAGTAATTGATGCAGATATCGTGCTTTTTGATTGTAAAATCGATATCTTACTTTACGTCCGTCAGCAAAAGTAAAAGGATCATACAGCGCTTGGTAAATCTCTTCGAAAGATATTTTGGGCTTTATAAGATTATTTTGTTTTAAACGATGAAAGGCTGCTAGTCCCAATTCAGATGGCATTCCGAAACCACCGAGAAGACACACAACGATTTCTTCGAGGATTGTAGTTCCTAACTTATAAATTTTATTTGTGACATCAGATTGCTTATGGGAAATATATTGCATTTTCCAAAAGGCCGGTGTATACAACTGGCTGCAATCTCCCCATTTCAGTCCAGGCAAAAGTTCGTCATTTTCATTAGGGAGTTGTGCTGCATGATGACATAATTCTTGCCAGGCATGTTCATTATTGTATAGTAGTGTTTTCATTTTGATGTTTTAACTGTTCATTTAACTTATAAAGGAAGTTGTAGATCCATCCCGGAGCCAGTTTTAGATCTGATTTTAGCGATTGCTGATTTACTTTTTTTAAATGTGTCTTAATTCGTGCAATGACGGTATCATTAAGTCCCTCTTGCCCAATTTCTTCAAGTGCCTGTATAATTAAACCGCTTAACTCTGTTGAGAGTGCCAGTTTTTTGGGTGTGGTCGCTTTAAACATTAATCTTTTGCCTCCTATAGTTATATTGCGAGGTTCACCATTAGTTATATAGACCAAATCAGTTGGAGCCGTTGAAACTAATCCAAGCTTATAAAGTACAGCTAAACCCGATGGCTTTATTGTAATCCGTTCTTTTTTGGCAATAGCTATGGCTACGGATTCCAACGTGGGAAAATCATTGTCTAGTTTAGAAGGTTTATAATAGATTCCGTGTGCTATTCTTTCGATTTTCCCTCGTTCTCTATGTCTGCAAAGACTCATTTTGATAGCATCATCTGAACCAAATCCACGGAAATCATTTGGGAAAAATATACTTCCGGAAAGGCGGTTACTAATTTTTTTCGCGATTAAATTATGAGTCGATTTCATGTTACAAATATACTGAAAAAGGTAACAAAAAATAAATAAAATAATAAAGTAAATTGTCTTCAAGTTACTGATAATAATAATTTTAATAAATTGGTATTGATAATTTTTTAAAAATGAGTGAAAGGAAAAATTTCTTGAAATACGTTTAGTATTTTATAATAATAACTCGCTGCAGCATATAAAATGTTTTACTTATGGGATATTTCAATGTAAAGGCCATTTTACGGACCGATAAAAAGAGGAAGGACAACAAGTGTCCGGTGTATTTACGAGTGACGATCGCAGGAAGATGCATTAAGATTCCGGTAGGTCTGTATGGATTTACTGAAGAATGGCAAATTGTTCCCGGTTGCTTTTCTGAGGCCGGCTCGAGTATACGTAATACCATAATAAAAAATAAAATTACCGCTATTGAAAAGTTTTTGTGGCAGCAGGTGGCGTCTGATAATGAACTTTCAACAGATCTGGTACGGTTTCATTTTGGAAAATCTAAAACAGCAGATTTTTATACATTACTTGATGAGTGTTATAAGGTACAATTCAGGATACTTGCTCAAAGCACCAGAAAACACTATCTTTTAGTGCGACGAAGATTATGTGAATTTCAACAGCAAATAGGCCTTCATAAGGTTGACCAGAATTTCTTATTGCGTTTTGAGGTTTTCTTACGCGCCAAAGGCATAGGGGACGGGGGTATCTATACCCACCATAAGGTTCTCAAAGTTGTGATCAATTATGGATTGAAAAGAAAGATCATCAGGGATAATCCTTATTTGTATTTCAAGGTAAAACGTGAATCTCCGCATCATATCCCACTGTCAGAAAAAGAAATAAGGGCTATACAAGAACTTCACATATCTTCAATTTCTGACAGTATGGATAATGGACTGGAACTAACACGGGACCTGTTTCTTTTTGGGTGCTATACCGCTTTACGGTTTAGTGATATAATGCGGCTTAGTAGAGAACATCTGCATGAGCGGTGTCTCTTTATACGGCAGTCGAAGACAGGCTCAGTGGTGCAGATACCTTTGCTGGAGCGGTCCGCCAGTATTGTCAATAAATACATTTCCGAGGATCGAGATGTTATTTTTCCCACGATAAGCAATCAAGCGGCCAATAGATGTCTGAAGCGGATCGCAACAATGTGCGGTATCACTGCTAATTTACATTTTCACCTGTCGCGACATTCATTTGGAAGCTTAATGGCGGGTACTGGGATGACTCCATTTTCATTGAGTAAGTTGATGGGGCATGGCAGTATAAAAACGACGATGCTGTATGTAAACGATACTTTAGAAAATGTTCGGGCACAAATGGGACAATCAGCTATCTTCAAATGATTCTGCAGTAGCTACGGTGGTCTATGTATCTCAATTACTATAAATAATATTTGTGGTTTTAAATGATACTGTATTGAAGAAGGGGAGAATCTCACAGACGCGAAAGCGTATCTACTGTAAGTTATTAATAATTAAGTTGATAACTTGTGCTTTGAGATTCATTTGTTGTCGGTTCGATCCTTATTTTTGTAATCCATAGGTGATTCTATTGTTGGAATGTACGTATAGTTTAACAAGATTCCGATTATGTTAGCAGGTAATTTTTCAGTCAGTTTTTTTCTTAAAACGCCCCGAAAATATCAGGCTGAACGATATATTTACTTAAGAATAATAGTGGATGGCAAACCGGCAGAAATTTCCATATCCCGCAAATGTCCGGTAAGCCGGTGGAATCAAAATCGTCAGCGAATGAGCGGGGATGATGAGACGGCACAAACACTGAATCACTTTTTGGAACTGATAGTAAACAGGGTCCACCAGTTTAGAAATGAGCTGTTTTTTAAAAAGCAGGCGATAACGAGCAAGAAACTTATTGATCATGTTACCGGAAGGGATAATTCTTCAGTAAAGGTTGTCCAGGAATTTCAGAAGCATAACGAGGAAATGCTGGCTTTGGTCAAAAGAGGGGAATATGCTTTTGGAACATACGAACGTTTTGAGATTTCAAAAAAGCACTTACAGGAATTTCTCCGTTACCGATACCAGATTGATGAAATTGATTTTCGGGATATAACTTTAGAATTCATCAAGAATTACGAATTTTACCTTAAGACGGTAAAAAATATCAGCAATAACACTGCTTTAAAATACATCACAAATTTCAAAAAGGTCGTTCTGATCGGTATTGATCTGGAAATAATTACGCACAACCCCTTCAAGCGATTTAAGACAAAAAAGATCAGGTTATTTAAAAAGCCGTTGAGTAGGGAGGAGCTCCATAAAATAGAACATCATAACTTTGATTTGCCACGCCTGTCTCTGGTTAGGGACATTTTTGTCTTTCAGTGCTATACGGGGCTTTCCTATGCAGATACTTTTAATTTAAAATGGTCCAATGTCAGTATCGGAATCGATGGCACGTTATGGCTGATTTCAGAAAGGCAGAAGACGGGTAGGCCAATACATATTCCGTTGTTACCCAAAGCGCACGAAATTATCGAGCGCTACCGGAATCACCCGATGTGCCATAAAAAAGGTTCTTTATTGCCTATTTCTTCCAACCAGAAGATGAATGCTTATCTCAAAGAGATTGCAGATATTTGTGGGATTAATTGTGCGCTTACTACCCACAAAGCCCGACGAACTTTTGCAAGTACGGTTACATTAGCCAATGATGTGCCTATCCATATAGTAAAGGAGATGTTAGGACACCATTCCATTCAGCAAACCGAGGAATATGCAGTCACAGAGCAGCAGGCGGTAGGACGCGAAATGCAGCGTCTGCGACAACGACTCGCTGCGCCTGTCATGGATGAAAATGCGGTTAAGCTGGCAAAGCTTGAAGCAGAGCTTATGGAACTCAGGCAACAAATGGCTTACGGTGCAAAACCCTGATGTGTGTAGCAGTTTTGATCGCTTGTATCCTGTTACAATTAGTGGCGTAACAACCTTTCAAAATAGTGCCTGGTCTCAGGATCCACACTATAGATGTAGCACCCTTTCATTCCCCTTGTCATCAGTGTCCGATACGTATTTTTGATAATACTTGCCGTAAGGGCAGCAGCCTTTTCACTATCTTCTTTCATTAATTTTTTAAATCCCCTTACGGTTTTGTCATCACTGGCCCGCATAGCGGCATTGGTAATAATCTTTCCATTGCGGACCAGCAAGTCCTTGCCCAGGATAACACCCACATAATCGAGTTCTAATCCCTGACAGGTATGAATACAGCCAATTTCATGTACCGACTCGGGCTGGATGATCCAGGTCATACCATCAGTGGCGAGATTCCATTTCATTCCAAACCCGAAATCTTCGAATTCAATATCCAAGGCGTTGGGATCTTTTTTGCTTTTCCAGGGCCAACAATATCCCGCTACCAGTCGTGCCTTATTACTGATTTTATTTTTTTCAAAGATAGCAGTACGCAATTCTTCAGGGTCATCAAACACTTTAAATTCATACTCGCTTTTATCCAGGGTAGTGTTCGCGGTTTCCCTTATCTGAAGTATATGGTCAAGCCATGCCAGATAGCCGTCTGAGCCGTTACAGCGGAATTGACTATTCAGTTCCAGCCTGGTTACCGCTCCATTATAATATGATGCCCATTTTTGGATCTCATCAATCTCACCAATGTCCTGCAGGGCTACCTTCTGATTCTCATCAATAAAGAATATACTGAATTTCGAGGAATGGATAATCTCCTTAATCTGGTTTTCCCCCAGGTTGGCAAACATACCCGATTTCGCGTTGAGGCGGTGTGCTTCATCCACAATCAGGGCATCAAAGATATTTTCCGCCGTTGAGGTAAAGGATCCGGAACCACTAAAGAAATTAGAAATCTCACTTTTTTTAAAAGCTCCTTTCAGCTTGGCCTCATAGACAATACGGGGTGCCGAGTTCTTGCTTACATATTGCGACAGCAGTCCCAGTTTGGTCAGGCTTACCAGAAGATTGATGGCTACCACGGATTTGCCGGTCCCGGGACCGCCTTCAACGATAAGTACGTGTTTCTTATTTTCACTTGAACGCTGCGCCAGCTGCTTCGCCGTTTCAAAGACAACTTTCTGATCATCAATCATGATGAATTCGTCATTGCCTTTCAGCATAGAGGAGAGGCTGTCTGCCAGGCTTTTGGAGGGACGGATACGTCCTCCGTCAATCTGGAGCATTACTTTTTTCCTGTCACCAAAGCGGATAAAGGACTTTATAAACGACCGTAGCTTTAGCGCATCCGGTTTTAAAAAAAGAGGTGCTTTTGCAATATAATCGCTGTAAAACGGATTGTCGATGACATTATCCGGCGTATAATTATGCAGGTAGGCACATGGCTTGAGCTGTATGTTTTCGGTATAGACCGCTTCGTTAAATCCTTCCAGAAGTGCAGCATAGGACCATGCCTGATAGGAAGGATGACTTACCTCCCTGTTATTTTTTCCCAAAAAGGTACTCACGATACCGTCTTTCGCGGAGATGGAAGCTTCCGACCATTGCTTAAGCTCGACTAAGATGGCATAACTTTCATTTTGATCACCCTCTCCGGTGATAATAAAATCGATTCTTTTAGAGGTTTGGGGTATCTGGTATTCAATTACAATCCCTGCATCATCGGGAATGTCAGCATGATTCAGCACGCGATCCATGTACTGCAGGGAGTTTTTCCATGCATTCATTTCGCTTTTGGTGGTGGTGTAACCGATATTGCTTTTAAAAAAATCATTAATGATACCATCGATATTGTTAGTCAGTACATCCTCAATAAATGATGCTTTGCTATTTTGATATATGATCATAGCTCATCATACTTTTTAGCGGTTCCCTTAGCTTTAGCCACGGGATATTTCTGATCATTTTTAGCAATTTTGTCCATTATAATATCTTTGATATTCAGGTCGTATTTTTCAGCCAAAAGAAACGCGAAGGAGAGTATATCGGCTAATTCATCCTTTACCTTATCAATATTGGCGTCTTCCGCTTTTTTCCACAGGAAAAGTTCCAGTAATTCAGCCGCTTCAATGGAGATGGCTAGGGAAAGGTCTTTCGGATTATGGAATTGTGCCCAATCTCGTTCATCACGAAAATCAGTGAGGGCTTTTATTATTTGGTTGATGTCATTCATAATTGGCCTGGTTTAATTCAACGGGTCTACGGGAAGACCTGAAACACAGTAAATATACTACATATGTTTTTTATTGATAGTAGATCTTTATTAGAAATGGTTTGTTTTATAGCTCCGATGATTGGTTTTGAAGCTATTAGGAAAGGTAGAGGTTTTTTAATCTGCTATACTTTCGTGTGTTAAATTACGGGTTGTTTTTAGATTAATGATTCGTTTGTTGGTTACGGCGGTAAAGATCAATTGTTAATTTTTGTATTATTGTAAGTAGGACAGATAAAGGTTCTATTGAACAATAAAATGTAAAAACGAAATCATTTTTACATAAGGTAAGAGTGATTTCTTAAGGCAGTAGTTATGGCAGTACGAGCGGAAGAACAAAACGAATACGCGAAGGATGTTGAGGGTACCATACGTTATATCCTCGAGGTAGAAAGGGGAAAAAAAGGCTATTGGTGTCTGGGCTGTGGAGAAGAAATGCAGGCTGTTCACCGTACAATAGAAGGATACAGGCCTTATTTCCGTCACGATGCCTCTGACGTATCCAAGGTACGCAAGTGTACCTACAGCAGCGAGCAGGCACGTCGTTTTCTGGTTATGGATATACTGGCGCGTACTAAAAGAATTAAAGTACCGAAGGTCTATAAATATGCTCCGGATGGCGATTCAAAAGTACTTCTGATGGAGTCCAGGTTTATAGAGGCCGCTTCAGTTCGCGGTAACCTTATTTTCTACGAAGACAACGAAGGATCCCTGTGCTGGGGCAGGGAGGTTCCTGATGGATGCATCGAACTATACCGTCCTGAAATCACCTTCTTTGATGTTCATCAAAAACCACTGGTTCTGATCGCTATTACCGAAAAAAAACTGAAACTGACAGAGGAGACAAAAGTAAAAGTGAGAAGTATGGGGATTGATATAGTGGTATTGAAACCGCCCAAAGACACCCCGGAGCATATAGCACAGAGTTTAGAGAGTACAACCAACACTAAATGGATTTTTAATCATGTCGAACATAACACCCCCTACTTTCAACTTTCCCGAGGAGATCGGGAAGGAATATCAGCAACTGATGCAGAGCAGATCGGCCTTTTCCCAGAATCTTTCGCGTGCCGACAGAGCCAAATTAGCAATCTTATACGAAAGATTGAAAAGTGTTTGGGAACTGAACATTACAACAAAACTGAGAGAGACCTTAGAGCGGAGTTATCAGGAGTTGAATCAGCTGCAGGAGCAAGTAGGACAGAATTGGACTATCTACGAAAGTACCATCGAGAACGAGTTGAAGCGCGATATAGCGGAGAAATTGACGAAGTTAGAAAGGGCGAAAGCGAATTCCAGTTCAGCCTTGGCGCAACGCAAGAAGAAGTTAGAAATACAGAACGAGAACTGGAGGAACGATATCTTAGCCAGAGAGATGCACTTGTCAGCCGAGGAAGAGAGGTTGAACAGCTTATCAGCGCTTTCGACGACATTGAGAGATCTTCAGCAGCAATTGCAGCAGAACAAAGCAGTGTTGAAGACGAAATTAGGAGACTTGACGCAAGAATCCTCGAGTTATCACGAAATAGAGAAGCAGCTCCAAGCCGATTTGAACTCCTTAAAGAGCAGGAACAATCAAGTTTTGAAAGAGAAACAGAACGTCTACGATCAGCGTTGGAGGGAATCCCAGGAAGACTTGAACAAGAGCGGGCAAAACTATCAGCAACTTTTGAGGACAGCAGAGAAAGAGCAATTGAAACAATTACGAACAGAGATAGCACTGGAGATTCCGAACTTGCGCAGGGACTTAAAAGACTTATGGATTGCAGGGGAACTCTCCTTAATTGGGACGATGTACAAAAGCCTTATGACCGAATCAGAAAAGCTTATGACAGCTTTAGAGACCAATCTTACAAAGAATGGAATTAACGTGCAGGACTATTTAGATAAAATGGATAGGAATATCACCTTACAGTAAATGCTGAAAGCGTGCCGACCTACCGTTACGATTCGCTTCTATTTCACGACTGGTTTAGGCTTTACAATTTTTGGTCCATAATATCATCCGGGCTGTTGGTCAGGGGGTCCAACCAGTCGGCCTTTTTCGCTGCCCACGTAACCCATGCCTCAAGCGCTTTGTCAGATTTCTTTTCCGCAATTGCCTTGGCGCGGGCAGCTGTAATATACTCCCTTAGGGCGTTAGCTTCCTGATGTTTTTTGGAATCCTCAAGCAGGGTTTTAAAAGATAGGATTTCTTGCTGCTGCCGGGCAAGCATTTTTTCGTGCTGTTCTTTTTCCTTAGCGCGTTCCAGCTCTTTAAGCCGACTTTGCTCACGCCAGTCAGCCCATTCACCGGCATGGGCCTCCATCCAGTCTACTATTTTCTCAAGCATGCCTTCCAACTTGATCTTGCCGTCGCGCCACTCCTTATGAATCGAATATTTTCCGGTCATCATTACAAACTGGCCGGTGTACTCTAACTCGAAGGTAGGGTAGGCGTCTGGTTTTGGAATCCTTTTAGCGGCTTCCCTTAGATCAAGTTCAATATCAACATCGTATAGTACTGCATACGGCCTGTGGTATTTAAATTCGATGCGATGGCCTCGTTTTTCAAGAAGTTTCACAAAAGTGTCCATCAAAAGCAGCGCCCTTTTAACATGAGGTGGCTCCACCCGTATCGATAGGTGAGGGATATTTCGATCCCTGTTGTATCCTTTTGCTTTGCTATCTTCCCAACACCTTTTGGTTTCAAGGATCATTGGATGCGGGTTTTTCAGCTTTTCAGGATAACGGAATCCTTCATTATCTGTTTTTTTAGAGGTGATCAGCTGACTACCGACCTTGTTACTGCTTCGTTTTTCTTTCTCGCTTCTCAGATACAGTTCAATACTGCTCCCCGATTTGTTTGAGGTAGGCAGGGCTTTACGGATTACCGGTTTGTTATTGGCTTTTTTCATCCAGTAACCGATTCCCGGTCGGGGAATGTCAAATTTTTTACAAAGCTCGATGAATTTGTGTTGGGTAATATCATATTTCTTCAACAAATGGCTCGTGGGCGTTGTCCACACCATTTCGTAGAATTCATCTCGGGTCAAAGATACTTTCTCCATAAAATCAATTTTTTTTCTGAACACCAGATCCAATCCTTGAAACAAAGAATCTGTTGTAAGCCTGTCACAATGAAACAAGTTGTATAAATGTAAAAAGAATTGAAATACTTTGTTATACATTCGAGCACCCTTGCAAATAGCCTCTTTTTTGCAATTTTCGGAACGATTTTTACAATACGTTCTTTCATTAGCTTGCTACCTTTACCAAAAGGAGTGATGAAAAAATATGAATTTACAGCAGAGGGTATAAAAAGCTTACAGGCAGGTATCCATAAACTGGACGCAAAATCATTGCATAAAGAATCCAAACGGGTAGCTGATGATTTTCTGTCCTGGCTAACGCTGCGGGTTGAACTTTCCGTGTATCAGCTCGAGTTTTTTCGCCAACTGGATCCTTTACTCCGTACGATCATAGGATATCATATCGCTGGGGCTATTGCCGTCAGGCAGTACTTTACATTTACAGGTATGGAACATCTTATGGCGGATCATCTACAAACTCTTACTGTATCTGCAACGAGTCAAATTATTTGTGACGGAGTGGAAGGGGGGCTTAGTGCTGAAGGTACCTTGGTGATCCGTTTTAGCAATTGACAGCTTTTTTGGTTTGTGATTTATAACAAGGATGTTACATGCCTCATTTGGAGGATATTGAATGCCTCGACGGAGTTGTTGTCACTCATTAGGTATTTTTTGATTTGCGTACTTTAGGAATGGAGTTGCCCTGTGAAGTGTTGGTCTCTGTTTTCAAAGGTCAATTCTCCTTTGCTCATTAAGGACTCATCCGCGACATCCATAAAAAAGCCGCATTCCTGCGGCCATACTTATACAATGTAAAAACTATAGGTTTACAGGTACAGTCCTGAAATTCCCTAAATTGATAAACATACCCCGCTGCTCGGTATGACCTTTCCGAAACAGCTGCCACAACAGCGAGCAGCCCATCTGCGCCAAAACCGAATTCACAAACAAATCCTGTTTTTCAAGTGCCTCTGCAAGGGAACAGCTTGGCGTATTATCATTGTCCGATTGGCGAAGCAGTTCCCCAAATTCCTCGGTTACGAACGGCAGGCTTTCCACAGTATCAAACTTCTCCGATTTCGGTTGCTTGATTTTTCCTACAGAGGAAAGGATAACCTGCCCTGTGTCCTTACTGTTGCCATAGTCCATCCAATAGCGGGGCGTATCGGCTCGGTTTGAGCTTAAATTTAAATCATTTAATACTTCGGCTATATAGAATCGTGCTGCTGTACTGTCCACGCAGGAAATATAAATCGCATTCCTGCCTGTCGCTGTATTAACGGTAAAAGGCTTTTCGACGGCTTTCCATGCTGTGCCGAAAAAACGGTTGGTACGGGTAATGAGGGCGGTTGCTTTGGATAACTCGACTTCACACTCTGCAAATAACTGCCTGCCACGATTGGCATCAGTAATTACATCATCATCCCACAGGCTGACCTGAAAGCCTGCGTGTCCCAATTGTTGCAGGCTGTGGGACATCCGTGCCAAGCCTGTCAGCACCTGTGAGCCTGTACCGCCTGCACCAATCAGGCATACGCTTATCGGGTTGGTCGGGTTCAATAGTTCGGGGGCTATAAAGTGGGCTTTTTTCGTTTCCATTACAATAGTTTTTTAAGGGTTAACGGTGTAGGTCTTAGGGTGTCGGTCGGGAATGGCTTTTCAGGGTCTGCCATCAGTTCTTTGTAGAGGTTAAACAGGTTAACACCTACGGGGTTGTGGTCATTGATGTGGTGGGAAAAATAGCTTTCAAAGAAATACCCCTGCCATGCCGTAATGAATTCCTCTAAGGTGGCAGCCGATTTAATGGCAACGTTTACATTACCCATACACACGTTGCCCTTTTGGTACAGGTTAAAGAACGGGGCATGGTACAACGGGGTTTCTGCTTTGGGCTTGGTCTTGCTTTTGAGCGCAAAAAGTTGCAGTTCCTTTTTAGTGGCTTTCCACACGAGCGCAGGCAGGGCAACCGTGCCGTTTTGCAATCCCAGGCTTTCGGTAAAGTACATCTTTTGACGTTGGGCTTTGGTATACCATACCACGCTACCGTTAGCGGAGGGGTCGATATGTAAAACGTTAGCAGGCAGTATGCCCTCGGGGCGCAGGAATGCCTTTCCTGCCTGTTCTCGTGTATCAAGGGCTTTGGCAAGGCTTTGTGCTTCCCTTACGGTTAAAGGGTGCGGGTTTACGGGACTGCCCGTTTCGTCCATGTCGTAATACTCAATATAGGGGGCGGTAAAACCGCTTGCAGTAAAAACTACAAGGGCGGCTTTAGGTTGGTATAGAGGGATGTTTGGTGTCATAATCGTAGTTGTTTAAGAGGTAGCACAATTCATTTAAAAGTGGGAACAAACGGCATTCAAAATCAAGGGTGTCATTATCTTGCGGTTGCCCATTAAAGAAGCGTTTTAAAATAGGTTCCTGTTTGGAGGTGCTTTCATTAAAACAGGCGTTAACCGATTGTTGTACGTTTTCATACAGCCACCCATCAGTACAGGCGACAAAGCCGATGTATTTTTCCATCGTAATGCATTCGTAATCATCAAAGTCATCGTTTTCATAGTCGGGCAGGGAGCTCGTATCTGCGTGTTTGTAGATGGAGGTTTCAGGGTAGTCCTGCCACAGGGTGTAAAATTTTTGGGTGATTTGGTGGCATTCCCTATCAAAATCATCACAGGACGTAAAACTTTTGAGCCATTCCCCAAAATGGTCAAAGTGTACCGTATTCCATATCCTGCGGAGCATGATTTCCCCGTAGTGCTGTGCAGCCCGTAACTGACTTACATAGTCGTTGTAATCTGTTTGCTCCCAATCATCGGGGTCATTGGTTACCCATTCGGTAACCATTTCGTACTGCCAATACAAAAAACTGTCCTCGGTGTAGTAGGGAATATTTACGGTATGAAACAGATAGCTGAATATACAAAGTAACAGCCGTGCGCCTTTACGGTGCTTTTTGTCCTGCATCATATAATGCAGGGGCAGCACAGGGATATAGAATAGCGTGTTGCCCGTATAACAGGTTTCTGTTGCCTGAACCGTAACCCTGCTGTTATCCTCTAACAGTTCCAAACCGATATGCTGTGGAAATTTTTGGTTCAGTAGCCTGCCTGCTTCGTGCAGGGCAACCTCCCTCCCGTAGGGATAGGCAAACGCTGCGGTATCTACAGGGGTTATTTTGTAATGTTCACACAGCAGTTTAAAACTCCGGTAAAAGTCCTCTTTTTCGCTGCTGCCTGCGATTGCCTGCCCTGTGTAGTGTGGCAAAAAACGGGTTTTCAGAAAACCATAGGCAGCAGCCCCACAGGGGCTGAGGTTGGGCGGTCGGCAAGTACTTCTGCGGTGTCTTTCCTGCGCTGCAAGCCCGTCAGGAACTCGGCTGCGTTTTTGTGCAGCAGCTTTTGCCTTTTGTTTAGGGGCAGCCGTAACTGCCCCGCTATTAATTGTTGCATAATCCATAACATTAAATTTTACATTATCCCTTTGTTCCCATAGTGGTTTCAAAACGGTACTGCAGGGTATCGTTTGTAATTTCAGGGCCGACCGCCTTGGCAGTCGTTAGTGTCGGGTAGGTATTGGCGTAGAAATGCATCACGGCTTCCACGCTCCATTTCGGGTCGGGGTCGGTCAGGGTAAACTCATTCCCCTTGTCTTTCATCAGGAACACCCTCGGCAGTAGTGTGGTCTGTAGCATCTTGTTCGGTTTTAGGTTCAACATTCGTTATATCGGTAGCAGGCTGTTCTGCGCCAAACAGGTCGGGGCTGAACTGAGCCGACAGGCTCGACCTGCGGTTGCGCAGTTCCTCGGATTTGTCGGGGAACTCGGAAGTTTTGGGAACTTTTAACCACGCTTCCCTGTATTTGCCTGCTGCTTCGAGTTTATCGACTTCCGCCATAATACCCTTGTATTTCATTTCCTTGATTTCCTCGGGCGTGGCGGGCTTGTCCGATTTATCGGCTTTGTCCGCCTTTTCGGTTTTCTTCTTTTCCATCGCTGCATTTTTCCTGGCGGCTTCCTGCCCTTTAAGAAACTGCCCCATATTCACGAGCAGTTTTGAGGTTTCAGTTAGCGGTGCGCTGACAGCATCAAAAAAGCCCTCACAAAGTTCCTTTGCACTGCCCCTTAAAATTAGGGGCGGTATATGGTTTTTGGCAGCATCCCCACAACCGTCATTTTGCAGCAGTACGGAGGTAGTCAGTTGTTCCCCGTCCTTTTTAACGGTAATGTTCAGGCAGCCCTCGAACGGGATGGCTGCGATATGGGCGAAAAAATTGGTAACTGGCATAACGTTTATTTTGTGGGTTTACTTTTCGGTTCGGGGTTGCTTTCAATAACGCGCCTAATCAGGTTCAGGGCGGTTGCGGTGTCAAAGGCATCCGCTGCGCTCATGGCAACATGGTCAAGCCTTTCCATAATCGGCAGTACTTTTTTTAGGGTGGTTACTGCCTTGCGTTCTGTGGTTTGTGCTAATATGCTCATAATAATAAATTTTATGCTGCACCGCTTGGCGGTGCAGCGGTTAACTATCAGTTAAATTGCAGGGCAACCGCCCCGTTTTTGGCAAAGCCCCCGCACAGGTCAAAGGCTTTTTGTCCCCTTGCCTGTGCCGTACCGCCCAAACAGATGGATTTTAGTTTGTCCTCATCCGTTTTAAAGCTGCGTACATTTTGGTAGTAGCCCGTAACGGCATTGTAGGCACCAAACAAAGTGCCTTTAGTGGTCGCCATCGTTTGGGTATCGTCTGCCATTGCATACTCGAATGCCGTATCACAGGCGTTTTTGTACATTGTTGAAAGTTCTTCGGTAGCCCCTTTCTTTAAAAGGTTGTAGGTTTCTTTGTTCGGGCAGAGTGCCAACTGTATCAATTGCTTTACCTGTTTATCTTCAATACGCACGTTAGCCCACTCGTTAAAAATACCCTCTAACTGCAACGACAGGGTATCGGCAACGCCCATCACTTTGTGCGCCTGCTCCAAACGTTCTTTAGCCCCTGCGGTATGACGTATGCGCACCACGTTGGTGGCGGTTTTCAGGGCTGCGTTCAGGGTATTTTGGCAGACGATACGTACAGGCGTAAATGCTGCCGTAATGCTTCCGCTGCCATCGTGGGAGGTAGTCAGGAATATGTACTTTTGGGTCATGTCGTCCCCGTTACCCACACGGATATAGCCGGGCAGCTTTGCGGTTATAAAAATGCGTTCCCCGTTGCCGAGTGCACCTGCGGTCTCATACAATATACCGTCTCCATCGCCTACAATAGCATCGAAAAAGGCAAACGCATCGGCATTTTGTACGATTTGGTAGTCTTTACCCACCATACCAAAAACGGCTTTGGTATCGGTGCGCATGGTGGCGAACTGGTCGGGTACGGGGTATGTCTCGTAACCGCTTGCACCCCTTGTGAATATCGGTGCTTTGATTACTTCGTAGTCCAAGCCTGCAACGGCTATCGCTTCACGGCTTGTAGGGTAGCTTTCCACTATCTGCCCAAGCCCGTGCCATGCAGGCTGCTTTACGCTCATAAAGGCGTGTTGCCCTCTTGCTTCATTGAAATTTATATTATGTGCCATGATATTACAATTTAAAGGTTAAACGGTTTTAAAACGGGAGGTCATCGTCGGGGGCTGTACCATTGGGTACTACTTCGGCTTCGTACACGGGTGCTTCGCCTGCTGCGGTCTGGTTTACAGGCTGCCCTTTATCTGTGGCTGCCCCGCCACCGTGCAGGGTAATTTTGGAGGTGTGGAAGTTCAGCCCCGCCTTAGCGTTGCCTTCGCTGTCCACCCAAGCCCGTGCACTTACACGCCCTGAGAGTTCTACAATAGTTCCTTTGGTGAGGTACTGCGCTATGCCTGTGGCTATCCAGTAGGAACAGTCAAAGAATTCGGTCTGTGTGATACGTTCCCCGCTTTTTGCCCTATAGCTGTCACTGACCGCCACCGAGAAGTTCACCACCTGCCTGTTGTCAGACAGCGTACGCACCTGGGCATCCGCTGTCAGTCGTCCTGTAATTTCCATAATCGAAAGATTTTAAGTTTGACAAAATGTTCAATCTGCTTTCCCCAATCCCGCATAACATTTTCCAAAAGAAAAAACGGAAAAAAAGAAAGCCAGCCCAAAGCGGGCGGTAAGGGCGCGGCGTGCTATAAGTCCCGGAGGGTGGCCCGCGCGGCAGCCGGAGCCATTATGCGCACGGAGCAACCGCCGCCTGCTAGCTTAGCTGCCCTTTTTGGCCGTTTTCGCATTGAAAATGTTCTTTTCCGCCGCCTATTATGTTTGAAGTACTTTCGGAATATGGGCAATAGTGTTAAAAATTATTTATTTTTATAATCCAATTAATAAACACCTTATGAAGCATACAGCGGAACAACTGCAGATTTTTGATTTTGTAAAGAATGATGATGGACATGGTATTATAGATGCGGTTGCCGGAGCCGGTAAGACTACCACGATTATGGAGTGCGTCAAGTTTGTTCCTAACAGGAATGATATTTTATTCTGCGCGTTCAATAACAGTATCGCCAATGAAATCGCCTATAAATTCAGCCAAAAAGGGTTTCCTGAAGTAGTTGTGAAGACCATGCACTCGTTAGGACGAAGTATCCTTCATGAAAATAACGGAACAGGGCATCCGATAAACCTTCGGGAAGACAAATACCGTGAACTCCTTAAAAATGAAGAACTCCTGGAAAAGATCAGGCCCTTTTTTGAAAATATTGCTACCATTAACGACTATGATATTACACCCTTTGATGATAAGGCTAAGTTTGCTTTAAATAATTTATATTCTACTATCAGGAGTAAGTTGCTGGAGATAAATCAGAAGTATAGGGCCACTCTGACAAAAGATGACATTGAGAGCTTTAAAGAGATGGCTATTCATTATAACCTGTTCAATGACATTGATATAAAGAAAAAAGATTTTCATAAAGAGGCTCTCAATTATTTTGAGGCACACCGTATCATCCTTAATGAGGGAAATGATCTTTCTGAAAGGACAATGATTATCGATTTTACGGATATGTTGTACCTGCCATACCACTGGAAATTAGAACCTTCAAAGAAATACAGCTTTCTATTTATCGACGAGTGTCAAGATTTGTCCAGGTCACAGTTAGCTATTGCTATGAAATACGGAAAGCGGTCAGGACGTATTCTGGCAGTTGGAGATCCACGCCAATCTATTTATGGATTTACAGGAGCAGATATAGAATCATTCTATAACATACAAAAAATCACAAAAGCCAAGGCACTTCCCCTGACAGAATGTTTTCGCTGTCCGGCAGATATCGTGGCATTGGCACAAAAAATAAGGAGCGACATCAAAGGAAACAAACCGGAGGCGGGTAAGATTCATAAAATTGCTTTCGGTGAGATTGTAAAACTGGCAAAGCCCGGTAATCTCATTATATCAAGATTTAGAGATCCGATCATTGTCCTTGTTTTTAATTTTATTGATGAGAATATTAAAGTCTATATCCACGAAGATGAGGCAAGGGAAATCATCAATGAAATAAAGAATATTTTTAAGCAGGAAGAACTTAATGCAATCATCACCCATCAGCCAAAGCAATTTGAGTCCATTTCCGAGGCTGTTCTTAAGCGATGGATGTTTATTATAAATAAGAACGCGGCACCCATAATTGATAGTAAGGAGCGCAACCTTTACATAGAAGAGCAAAAGGACATCCTGGAGCAAAAGCTACGGTTCTTAAATAAGAAATATGAGTTTTGGAAGGAGGAATGCAGGACACTGGTGGATATCTTAAAGAAAATTAAGGAATTCATATCCGCACCAAGCAATTCCATAAAGCTATCAACTATCCACAGGGCTAAGGGGCTTGAAAATGAAAGGGTATTCATACTTGGATATGACCAGCTTCCATTTAAGAGGCTATATCATAAAGATTGGGAAAAAATCCAGGAACTGAACCTCAAGTATGTTGCCATCACCAGGTCACTTCACGAACTATTTCTTATCGAAAGCAACAATAAGCAAGCTATAGAGGAAGAGGGAAGCCTGTTCGATACAATGCCAATTTAAAATAGTTTATATCTCACGGTTGTAAAAACAATGACTAGACTTAAAGAAAAAATTAAAGATATTTCAATACTGGATATTGCTCAGAGACTCGGTATTGAAGTTAAGGGAAAAAAAGCCCTATGCTTCACTGGACATGATAGGAATCCAAGTTTGAGTTTTAATGATAAGGATGGGTTTTTTAAATGTTTTGGTTGTGAAGCTAAAGGGGATCAAATTGCGCTGGTTCAGCTTTTTTATAACATAGACTTCAAGAATGCTCTAAAGTGGTTCATTCAGACCTATAATCTTCAGTATTCTACTTATTTATCAGAAAAGAGTGAATTACGAGTGGTAACTTCCGTTATAAAGCAAGCAAATAATGACTTTGAACCAAATTCGGAGATTTATGAATATCTAATGAATTCACTAGATCTTAGTAAACGAGGTAAAGAATATCTCACTATAGACAGGGGGTTTAAGCCAGAAGTAATCTCGAGACTTGAGATAAAGGATATTAATAATCCAAAAACTGTATTTGAAGATCTCAGTCAAAAATGGGGTCTTGCTGCACTTGAAAAATGCGGTCTATGCAAGCATGAAAATGGAAAATATAAATTCATTTGGTGGGATTATGTAATAATTTTCCCCTTTATCGACCTCAATTATAGGATTACCTACATTCAAGGACGAAGATTAGACCTCAGTAAAATAAATATTAAATATGTTAACTTAAAAGGTGTCCAACCACAGCTGTATAATCTTCCAGCACTAATAGAAGCCAAGCCCAGAGGGAAAATTTTCCTCTGTGAGGGGGTTCCTGACACTATCTCAGCGATTCAGCTTCACAAAACGGCTATAGGCGTATTAGGAGCAACTAATTTTCGAAAGGATTACTTAGATATGTTAAGTGATTACCAGATTAATATAATACCTGACGGCGACCAAGGCGGTGAAACTTTTATGAAAAGTGTTGTTAGTGCTTTTGCATCAATAGGTAAGAGCGTACAAAAGATAAATTTGGGACCATATAAAGATTTAAATGAATATCTTAAACAAAATAACAGACCATAACAACCTTTATTGGGCATGGCTTAAAGTAAAAAGCTTCTACAAACCAGGAGACATATGGGTCAACGAATTAGAAGTAGCGCAGTTTGAACTGGATCTATCAAACGAGTTGGGATCTATACATAATGACATTAAACAAGGGTGCTATAGTTTGGCTCCGATCAAGCCTGTTGCCTTTCCAAAAAGTAAAGGAGATAATGGACCAAGAACTAGGCAAGCATTCTGGATTTCAGTCCGGGATCAGGTTGCATGGACAGCAGTTGTAAATATAATTGGACGCTATCTGGATTCTCAAATGCCGGCATGGAGCTATGGTAACAGATTATACATAGCAATGTTCTATGATGAGACCTTAAAGTTTGGTTATTATAGGAATACTAATAGTGCTACCTACAGGAAATGGTCACAGAGCTGGCCATTATATAGAAGGCATGTAAATCTCACTACAAAGTACATGACACGAGAGGCTGACTTTATAGAAGACCTAGATCCTTTCGAGCAAAAGATTGTAGAAATAAATGAAAGCTTATCAAATCATCCACTTAAGTCTCCCTATCTTGATCAAAATTATTGGAAAAAGGGAACAAACGAGCTTTATTGGGCTGGAATAGATTTGGAGAAGTTTTATCCCAGCATTGATAATGAGGCCATAAGGCGCAACCTCGCAGCTTATCTGCCCGAAAGCATAATCTCTTCAGAATTAATGGCTCTGGTAAATCAGTTGCTAAATTTTACTCTTGATTATTCCGGTTGGTCGGAGCGGGAGTTGGAAGATGTGGGGTTAAAGCAGGTTAATCTTTCGTTTCCACATGTACCTACAGGCTTATTTGTAGCCGGGTTCCTCGCAAACGTAGCCTTATTGGAAATAGATGAGTTGGTAAAGCGAGAACTAATGGAAAATCGTAATATTGCCCATTTTAGATATGTAGATGACCATGTGATCTTAGCAACTTCTTTTGATGAACTTACAGCATGGATCAAAAAGTATGAAAAGATAATTGAGGAGTCCGGTACTGGTGTCAAGTACAATCCAAGCAAAACCGAACCAAAGGCACTTGCGCAGTACTTAGAAGCCCAAGAAAATACTGATGACAAATTAGAGTCTTTCGAAAAAGCTAAAGATGAATGTAGATTAGATCCCGATTTTCCAAGTCCCCTAATGACCAAGACGTTGTCCAAAGTTTCTAAAATTGCCGGTACGGCATTTAATTTGCTTGGGCCTGAAGAGGAAAAAAATGTAATTGCGGATGTCGAGCATTTGCTAGTTACGGAATTTCCAGATCATGAACTACGAAAAGACACTAGGGTTTCTTTTGCTGCAAGGATACTGACTACCTTAGTTCCGCAAATTAAATTAGATAGTAATGAAGAATACAGACTACATAAAAATATATGCTTAAAGAATATAGCTATATCTAAGGCGCAGAGGTCTCATGACCCTGAGGTAAAAGCGACCGCTGTACAACTCATCTCGGAAAAAAATGAGTATGAGAAATCCTTGGCGATAGAGAAGAAAATGCTAAGTAATGAAGAAAAAAGAATAGCTAATGGTACAATGAAGCTCTTATCCAAGGCGATCCAGGATAATCATGATAAGGTACGGTTATGGGGAAGGTATGTTGAATTTATGCTTAGGGCTGGAGTTGGTACTCCAAAGGCTTTAATAGGGGAAATTGATAAGTTGACGGAGCGGAAAGAACTAAGCGAATTATCAAAAACATTTATAAATGCCCTCATCCTCCAAGTTGTTACAAATCTTTTATTTGAAGCACTTCGTATCATAATTAGCATTAATTCATCCTCAAAGAAAAAAGATAGAGCGAGGAAATTCATCATTACTATGTTAAACGGGGATTTACTGAGATATCTTGAAAAAGATTTTGATACGAGGGAAATGAAGTTTTATGAAAAAGTATCCTTTCATCAATTTATTACTGTAAACAAGGCAATCAGCTATATTATTAAGGATGGTTTGTTATCAATTTCTAAAAATGAAGATTTAAAAGCTATTAATATTGAAGATACGTTAGGTCAAAACAAGATAATCACCGATCATGACTACCCTTCAAACGTTTGGGCTTGGTGGCTATTCAATAGGCTGCCGAAAGATTCAAACAATATTCCTATTTTACGAGATAGGATTGTCGATGAACTTTCGTTATTGGATTCGAGGGATTTTAATATTGTTCTTTTAAATCCAAAGAATATTCCATATAAGGTATATAGAAAAATGGGAGCAAATGCAGATTTTGACGTTCTTGCAAATGAGGCAGTTTTGTTTGATGCTTACAAAGATATCGAACGAAAGAAAGCGCTTAAGATTCCTGTTTTCACTAGGATAATAAAAAAAGACAAGAAGTTTAAGAATAACTATACACTCTATGATTGGATTCTTTGGTCAGCTATAGAGGCAAACTCGCACAAGGCTGCAAAAAATGGTGTTCCCATTTTCGATCCTAGGCTTGGCGAGTGGGCTGCTCTCGAGATTATAAGGCAAGTTGCAATAAATATTAAGGAAAAGAATGAAAGCATTGAAGCATTCATTAATGATGATAGTGATTTCATGACTTTTGTTCATCCCCATAATTTTAAAATACCTTCCTCTTGGATCGACGATGGAGAGAACTTGACTTGGGAGAAACTAGGAAATCTCTTCGGGGGCGGGAAAGTACTAGTTCAAATGCGTGCCAAAGAAAATATGATTATTGAAAACAGGTTTATTCCTGCATTTGAAGAAAATTTTGAGCCTCAACAGTCCTTGCTTTATACATTAGGAAATATGCTTGTATCACTTTTATCAAAAGATGCAATTTTGCCCGACAAATGGAATCCAATAGGATTTCAGCAGGCGTGGTCTGAATTGGCAAGATATAAATTACGAAACATTGCAGTCTCAACCTATACCCGTACTATAATTAGTTCCTGCTTTTCGAAAAGGAATATTGAGACCCGATTTAATCTAGGATTACCTCAACTCAATTTCAAGATTGATGATGATACAAAGTTTGACCCCCCACCATTAAAGAATATTGATGATTTCATCAGCTTGGTAAATTATGCGTTAGATAGACTTAAGAACCAACAATTACTGGTATCTAGCCAACAGCCGAGGCAGCTAACGCCTGTGAGCTTGGTGCAAATGAAAAAGGAGGATTTTTTTGATATGGAAGAAAAGATAAATACTGTAGAATAATGCTAAGGGACTTTATTAATATCGGCTTTATCCAGACCGTTGTGGAAGGTAGCGTGGCATGGCCTGCAGGGACGTTTCAGATGAGCGTCGAGAGTGAAGAGAGGGTGTGGGCTGAACTAAAAAAAGGGTTCATTGACCTGATGAATGGCTATGAACGGCCTAATATAATCGTAATACCTGAACTTTCTGTTCCCCACGGATATGAGATGGATTTACGCAGGCTTGCAAACTCATCCTCAACAATCGTGATTGCAGGCATTGATTTTTTTATAAATGGTAAAGATGTTGCCAATCGTGCTACAGTTATTGTTCCTGATAAATGGCCTTTATCGAATCCTTCACGTACATGTTCACATTTCTATTTCGGTAAAACATTTTATTCAAACGAAGAAGAGGAAATGTTCAAAGGTTCAAATTTGTTACAGCACCCTGAGATTTACATTTTAAGCGCGGGAGAATTCGGTAATATCGGTGTAGCAATATGCTCTGATTTTTTCGATATTGAAAGATTTGTGGTCTATAAGGGAAGAATCCATCATCTAATAATAATATCACACAATAAGGATACGGATTCTTATTACTTTCTTGCAGAGGCAATTGCAAGGCTTGTCTATTGCAATGTAATAATATGTAATACGGGAGAATTTGGAGACTCAATAGCATTTACTCCGGCTAAAGATTCCTGGAATAGAATTTTGTATAGGCATAAGGGGCCAGGGCTATTCTCTAGTCAGGTGGTTAGTTTGCCTGTAGATTCACTTGATAAGGAACAAGATAAAGGGATTAAAAATGTATTATTTAAGAGCCGCCCTCCGGGATATGAAAAGAAAAAGTTCTAAGACTATGCCAAAATATTACAAACGGTATAGGATCAGTTCCCATTAATTACTTGCCTGAAAGTAAGATTAATCCTCGGCAACATCTCTTTAGCCGATTTCGGTATATGATGCTCCCAAAAAGTATTAGTAGTTCCCGACATAAGTAACAATGTTCCGTGATTCAAAGGTATCTCAACCTGGGATACCGATTTGTCGCGCTTGTGCCTAAACCTAAACGGTCTTGTCTGTCCGAAGGTCACGGAAGCAATATTGGGATTGCTGCCGATGCGGTGTTCGTTATCCGAATGCCATGCAACACTGTCGCTGCCGTTGCGGTACAGGTTCAGTAATACCGCATTAAAGGACAGCCCAGTTTCCTGTTCCACCTTTTTTCGAAGTGCAAGAAGCTCCGGAGTCCAGGGCAGGGCGCCTTCACCGGCCTCTTCAGGTTCGCCATGCCAGGCAATCATACGTGGAGCGGTAACAATCTTATCGTACATCGGCATCTGATATTCCCGCCATGATGTATTATGGAGTAATTTTTCATAAAAAATATCCGCTTCCGCTTTCGGTACAAAACCATCATACTGCATCAGCTCCATATCCGGCAGGTCGTAATAGCGTTTTGGGGCACTGCCTGTGGTAAACAATTCCGTATCTTCAAATAGTGTCATCATATCTCATTTTCTTCCTTTTCTTTCTACTCTTTATTCTTCGACAGGTACTTCAGCGCGCAAAACCTTTCCGGGATATTTCTCTGCAAAGCCTGTAATGAGTTGCATGATGTAGCGATTGCTGTGGTAAGGAGTTACATACTCCTTTAGCTCCAAAGCTTGTGTAATCCCCACATCCGATGATATATAGCCCATACCATAGAAATGCCCGTTTTCCACCCAGATGCAGCTGCGTTCCTCACCGGAGCGCCCCTTGTCGACAATACCGAAACTCGATTTGCCTCCCACAATATGCTCCAAAGCCTGTTCCACTTTAGCATTGTGCTGTTTTATATCGGGCAGATTGGCAGTACCTTTTTTAATAACGAAATCCCATGTATCCGGTGTCCCGTAGTGGCAGAACCGGTGATCGATACCGAACTCCCCGGCCAGGGATAGGAGTAGGTTCACCCCCTCATGCAGGGAAAAGAAGTGTTCCACACAAGTTTGTCCTTTGGCCAGTTTCCCGACGCCAAGGTACTTATACCCGCTACGTGCCTCATAGTGGTACAGCCCGAATTTCGGCTCGAACTTCTTCAATGCCCTGTTGTGCTCCGGCCACAGCTTTTTGATCTCGCAGCATTCGAGCAGCAGTGCCATAAACTCGGTCCCGCAGACCTCGTGGGAGATGGAGTGGATATCACGCATAAAGTTCTGGCGCTGGGGTGTAATCTTATGTCCGGAGAAATGCTGTGCTACCCTTTTTTTGATATTCTTGGCCTTCCCGACATATACCACTTTCCCCACCTGATTATTGAAATAGTATACCCCGGGCTTTTCGGGCAATTGCTCAAATTCGGATTGAGGCAGGTTGGGAGGCAGGTTCTGGTCGTGCGAATTCCGCTTGATCATCTTTGCTATTTCCCCAGCCTCATCCCATAACAGTAATCGGGAGAGCAGGATGGCCGTGGCATCCGCATCCCCCCCGGCACGGTGGGCACGTGTAAGGGGTATATCCAAAGCGCGGCACAGGTTGCCCAGACTGTAGGAGGGCAATCCCGGTCGTACCTTACGGGCAGCCCTCACGGTGCAGAGCTTACGTGTGGTCCATTTCAGCCCGGCATGCTCCAGTTCATGCCTTACAAAGGAATGATCGAAATTCACATTATGCGCCACAAATATCCGGCCTTCCAGCAGCTCCAGTACCTTTTCGGCGATGTCATCAAAAATAGGCGCGCAGGCCACCATCTCGTTATTAATCCCGGTCAGGGCAAAAATCGGCAGGGGTATTTCCTTTCGGGGATTCACCAGGGTTTCCCAGCGGTCGATCACCTTTATCCCGTCATGGATAATGATGCAGATTTCCGTGATGCGGCTCCCCGAGGCATTACCGCCCGTGGTCTCGATATCTACTATAGCGTACTCGTTCTTTCTCATCCTGCTTATCCTGTCTTTTTCTGAGTTGTTACTGTATTCATCTTATGCCTTGGCAGGCCGATTTCCTGTTCCTGCGGGTAAGGGGCACGATGGGTCATCGAAACATCCTCACGCAATCGCTGCGCCGTACGGGTACTTTCCTCTTCTGTTTCCCTGTAGCGCGGATCGGCAATGAAAGGCAGCTTCTCCATTTTGGCTATGGTGATGGTAGGGAAGTGGTAATCCACCTCCACGGTACCCAAGAGCAGGTAACAGCCCCCGCCCTTAAAGGGGTACTGTTTCAGGCTGCCGGTAAAATGGGCGGTATCAAAGAATTCCCCGTTGGCATCGATCCACGTCCCGAAATACATCGCCCCCATCTTGGTGGGTACGTGCTTGCGCGAGACCAGATAGGCCAGCATCTTCACCTGCCTTTTATGGTACTGCACCAAATCCCGTGCCATGACATCCCCACGGTAGCCGGTTTTCAAAAGGTTGAACGGGGTCACCGATACCGGGAAACCCAAAAGCTCAATCTCATCAAAGGCATCCTCAAAAGGGGAGCGTTTCAGTTCAGGGAGCCTGTACTGCTGTACCGGTTCAGGAAGCAATTGCGGCTGACGCTGTGTGGGCTTAAAATGCATCATGATACGTCGGGCGGTAACAAGCAATTCATTTTTGTTCTTTCCTGTACAGCGGAAGGCCCCGATATAGATCAGCAGCTGCAGGCCTTCAATCCCTATCGGCACCCGGTTAATGAAATCCTCTAAGGAACTATAGTCTCCATTTTCAAGACGTTCGGATACAATACAACGGGCAGTCTCCCCCTGAAGCCCCTGCAGGTGCATAAAACCCAGATAAACGTCTTTTGCGTACAGGGTGGTTTCCACCTCGCTTTTGTTGATGCAGGGGGGATGGATAATTGCCCCGGACATCCGAGCCTCATGGACATACACCTCTGTACGGTAGAAACCACCCTGGTTGTTGATGACCGCCACCATGAATTCTATGGGGTAGTGCACCTTCAGGTAAAGGCTTTGATAGCTTTCTACGGCATAGGAGGCTGAATGCGCCTTGCAGAAGGAGTACCCGGCAAAGGACTCGATCTGGCGGTAAATCTCCGCGCTCAGCTCCTCAGGATGCCCTTTGGCGGCACAGGAGGCAAAGAAGTTGTCCTTTACTCTCTGTAGCGCCGCTTTGGAACGCCCCTTGCCACTCATGGCACGGCGCAGGATGTCCCCGTCGGCTGCGGCCAGTCCCCCGTAATGGAGGGCGATCTTGATCACATCCTCCTGATAGACCATGATACCATAGGTTTCACCTAATTGTTGCTCAAAGACCGGATGGAAATACTCGAACTTATCGGGATGGTTGTGACGGAAGATGTATTCTTTCATCATCCCGCTCTGGGCCACACCCGGGCGTATGATAGAAGAGGCTGCCACCAGCGTTTTGTAATTATCACACTTTAATCGGCGGAGCAATCCCCGCATGGCCGGGCTTTCGATATAAAAGCAGCCGATGGTCTTTCCCTGTGCCAGATAGGTATTACATACCTGTTCGTCCTTGGAAAGGGAGGTATCGCGTATGTCCACGGTAATTCCGCGGTTCTTTTTAATGAGCCGTACCGATTCGTCAATGTGCCCGATACCCCTTTGGGAGAGGATATCGAACTTGTCAAAACCGATCTCTTCGGCCACATGCATGTCGAACTGCACGATCGGAAAGCCCTTGGGTGGCAGCTCCAGTGCCGTAAAATCCGTAATGGGATCTTCTGATATCAGTATCCCGCAGGAGTGCATGGATCGCTGGTTGGGGTATTTCTCCAACAGCATCCCGTAACGGTGCACTAATTTTACCACCTCATTGGTATCTTGTTGGTCCATCGAAGTACCCGAGAGGGCATCGAGTTCCTCCTTCGGAAGACCGAATACTTTGCCGACCTCCCGGAATATGGATTTGTATTTGAACTCCACATTGGTACCGCAGAAGGCCACATGGTCTGCCCCGTAACGTCGGAATATATATTCCAGTATCACATCGCGCTCCTTCCAGGACCAGTCGATGTCAAAATCCGGCGGGCTTTTACGGTTGAGGTTCAAAAACCGCTCAAAATACAGATCCAGCTCGAGCGGACAAATATCAGTAATGCCCAGGCAGTAGGCAATGATACTGTTGGCTCCGCTGCCGCGCCCGATATGCAGAAAGCCCATGGAGTTGCTGTAGCGGACAATATCCCAGGTAATCAGGAAATACCCGCTGAAGCCCAGCTCATCAATAACCTTCAGTTCCTTTTCCACGCGCAGGCGGGCAGCCTCATTATTACTCCCATATCTTCGTACCAATCCCTGCTCGGCCAAACTCGTAAGCAGTTTCCGGTCGGTTTCCCGAGTTCCGGTATAGTGCTTTTTGTTGCGGGGCACGCTAAATTCATAGTGAAAATCACATTGCCCGATCAGGGCAAAGGTGTTCTCCAGCAATTTGGGATAGAAGCTAAAGCGCACCATAAGCTCTTCGGGTGGCAGCATCCGTTCCTCCGGCCCGCAATAATCCGAAGGGGTGAGCTTACTACCCAGGGTATTCAGGTCAATGGCCCGCAGGATACGATGCAGGTTGTACTCAGTTCTGTCACGGAATGTAACCGGCTGCATTACGACCATACTGTCTATTCTGTTTTTCCAATGCGGCTGTATCAATTGGGACAGTTCCCCGCTGCGCACCCCGATGTATTCGAACTCACGAAGGGTATCCGGCGCCTTATCCATCGGATAGACAACCACTACATTCTTAAAATCTGGTGCCTGAGCAGGCACAGGAACTTGCTCCAGATTATGATAGGTACGGTGGCGGTTGATCTCCGCTATACCCGAGCGATTCTTTGCCAAGGCGATATACAGTAACTGATTCCCTTCCCGAAATTCCATCCCGACCAGCGGTTTGATACCCGCCTCCCGGCAAAGCCTGTAGAATTCATAGATGCCTGTTACCGTGTTGATATCGGTCAACGCCATAGCCGTTACACCCAGGCTTTTTCCCAGGGTAACTAGCTCAGTTACCGGGATGGTACCGTAGCGTAACGAGTGAAAGGAATGACAGTTCAGGTACATACTACTACTAACAAATAAATTAATTCACCTTAGGTTTCACAAATGCACCGCTACAGCGCATCACGGCGTTGGCCCCGAAGCGGTTTTTGATCTTGTCCATCGCCTGGTACAGGGACATCATCTCCTGGGTATCCTCAAAGAGGTTGATCTGGTAGGAACCCCGTACCAGCCTGCCGAAACGCACCCCCACAAGGCGTAAGCTCATGCGGCGCTGATAGAGCTTCTCAAAAGCCTCCAGTACGGCACGGGTCAGGGTATGATCTGCTGAGGTATAGGCGATGGTCACCTGACGGGTTTCGGTATCGAAATTGGAATAGCGAATCTTCACCGTCACATTGGAAGTCAGCCAGCCCTCACTGCGCAGCTGGTAGGCCAGCTTTTCCACCATACCCGAGAGTACAGCACGCAAAAATACCATATCGGTGGTATCCTGATGAAAGGTATCTTCGGTGGAGAGTGACTTACGCTCGCGGTAGGGTTCTACCGGGGTATGGTCGATACCATTGGCCTTTTTCCAAAGCTCCAACCCGTTAAGGCCGATCATTTCCTGCAGCACCTTTGCCGGCATTTCGGCCAGGGTACCGATACTGCGGATACCGATACGGGAGAGCAGGGTAAAGGTGGCGTTGCCCACCATGGGAATCTTTCGTATGGATAAAGGGTTCAGAAACGGCTGTACCATGGCCTGGGGTATTTCCAGGTTGCCTTTGGGCTTGCCTTCCCCAGTCCCGATTTTGGAGACGGTCTTGTTGACCGAGAGGGCAAAACTGATGGGCAGCCCGGTCTCACGGGTGACCATTGAGGAGAGTTCATGGGTCCATTTGTAGGAGCCATGGAAACGGTCCATACCGGTAATATCCAGGTAAAACTCATCGATGGAAGCCTTTTCCATTACGGGCGCCTTTTCCTCGATGATTTGGGAAACGGTATGGGAATAACGCGAGAAGAGTTCCATATCCCCCTTGACAATACGCGCCTCAGGACAGAGGCGAAGCGCCATTTTAATCGGCATGGCCGAGTGCACGCCGAAGCGGCGGGCCTCATAGGAGCAGGAAGCCACCACCCCACGGTCACCACCCCCTACAATCAGGGGAATCCCCTCCAAATCACTGTTCTGCAGCCTCACACAGGAGACAAAAAAAGTATCGAGATCCATATGTACAATCGATCGCACCATAACTATTCATATTTGTACTGAACAAAATTAGGATAGATATTCCCAAAAAGTTTTATATTTGTTGCGATAAATAATCCCAAAAACGCTATGTCTTTATTTTCCGACAATATCAGGCACCTCAGGATGAAAAAAGAGGTTTCCCAGGCGATCGTGGCAGAAAACCTTGCCATAACACGTGACAGGCTTGCCAAGTACGAGGAAGGCAAGTCCCAGCCGCCCTTTGAGATACTGATCAAAATCTCACATTATTACCATGTCAGTATTGATCTTTTATTGACGGCCGATATTCGAAAAATAGATATTGATGGTTTGATGCAGTTAGAAGATAACCGTATCCTTTTGCCCATCACTGTAGACAGGGAAGGGGAGAACACTATTGAGATCATTCCCCATAAGGCAAGGGCTGGTTACCTGAATGGCTACAGCGACCCCGAGTTCATTGAAGGGCTTCAGCATATTACCCTGCCGTTCCTAAGTAATGGAAAATTTCGTGCTTTTCCAGTGACGGGGGATTCCATGCCTCCTCATAAGGAGGGGTCTTTTATCATTGGCCGTTATTTGGAGAGCCTTGGAGAAGTAAGGGATGGGAAAACCTACATATTACTAACTAAGGATGAAGGTATCGTCTATAAACGGCTGAACAAAAACGGCAAGAACAGCCTTATGCTTATTTCCGATAATACTTTCTACGAACCTTATAAAGTAAAGGCTTCCGATGTACTTGAAATATGGGAATATGCCTGTAGTATTGCTACTAAGGAATATGAACCAGAGGATTTAAACCCGCAGACCATCCGCGAATTACTGCTAGGTATTCGTGAAGAGGTGAAGGCATTAAAACAGATAAATTCAAGATAATTATCTTATTCCTGACCTGTTTCTTTCTGATGGCTGCCATTCATCTGGCTTATGATATTGCTGACCTCTGATTCTGCAGCACGCAGTTTGGCCTGGCAGATGCTTATGAGTTCAGAGGCGCGTTTCACTTTAAGGGCCAGTTCATCCACAGAGATTGATTCATTTTCAATCTCACGTGTTATTTCAGTCAGCTCATTATAAGCCTGTTCATAGGTTATTTGGTTTTGTTCCATTCGTTGTTTTTTTTATATTCTACAATAGAGGTGATTGTTTCCTCCTTCATGATGATTTCGATGGTGTCACCTGCCAGTATTTTAGCCGGATCGCTAATTATTTCATCGCCTTTTTTCAAGACAGCATATCCCTTGCGTAGTATATTTTCGGGAGCCATCACTCGCACGGCAAGCGATTGGCTTTCAAGGTTGCCTTTATGATTTGCTAACTGCCTGTAGGCAGCAGTTTCAAGGATACGGAGCTTATCAGCAAGTGCATTGCGGTGATTGTTTAGGCTTATTCTCGGACCACTACGCAGTTCAATGCTTAAATCAATCAGTTCCTTTTCTTTATTGGTTAATACTTTGTCGGTATTTCTTGCCAGTCTTTGGCTATTTTGACGCAGTGTATCCCTAAGCTGTGTGAGCCTGTTAACAAGGACATTTAAGCTAAGCCCATTGGCTATGCTATTTTGGTTGAGGGATATTTTCTTTGTATTTAAGAAATCATTACTGCTGCGGCTGATTTCTTTTTTCAGGATCGTAAGTTCATTTTCCACATTGGTCAACAATAATTTTGGCCTGGTAAGCAAGAGTACACTATTAGCGGATAGCTTTTCTTTTATATCGGCAAAATATTGTCGTTGCAGGGAAACCAGTGCATGTCTGGACCCTGTCATATCCTGTTTACGTTCCGATAATATTCTTTGAGTATAATTAATTACTTCCGAACGCAGAGATGCAATAGTGTTGCTGCCAGCTGCTATTCGCTGCTGGGCTTTAATGATAATCCTTTTTTGGAACCCCGAGAGTAATTCTTCAAAATTTCTGTTATGTGCTATAATCAGTTCGGCTGCCCTAGTAGGGGTTTTGGTCTGGGTGTGCGCCATTAAGTCCGTTATACTCTGGTTCTTCTGATGTCCGATGCCTGTAATGACCGGTATAGGAAATTTTGCCACAGCCCTTGCCACGCGGTAATTGTCAAAGATAAGGAAGTCGGTTTGTGCGCCTCCTCCTCTTAATATTACGACTACATCATAGGGTGTTCCTGAATTATAGATTTCAATAAGCTGGTCGATAAGCTTTCCTGCATTCTGGTCACCCTGGACTGATGCAAAATAATCATCAACCCTGTAACGGTATCCATAAACGTTATTTTCGAGAGTATGGCGAAAGTCTTCAGCTCCTGCTGAAATAGAGGAAGAAAGTAAAGCTATACGCTGGATCACATGATTCAGGTGAAGCTCTTTATTTGCTGTATGGTATTCATCGCCTACTTTACGGATAAATGTATTTTGCGCAATAAGTCTTTCAAGGGTTGCGGCCCGTTGTTGTTCTAGTTGTCCCAGTGTAAAACTGCTGTCGATTTCCAAAACACTGGCACTCATACCATATACGGGATGATACTCAACGGCAATATTTACCAGTACATGAATATTGCTGGTAAAACGCTGACCGGTCGCCTGCTCGAAAGCAGCTATCTTCTGACTTCCATTGCCCCACGCTTTGCCGGCAATCTTTGCTATTACGACAGATGAAGCAGTATCTTTTTCCACCAGTTCAAAATTGTGGTACCCTTTATCAGGACGGAAAGTATGGTTTGTCACATCGGCAATAACCCAAAAACGCATGTCCCTGAAGGCATCCTCCATGGTCCTGGCAATGTCTCCTGTTAACTGGGACAACCTTATAGGGTTAATCTGATGTGTATTACTCACCTGTATCCTGCTCTTTTATTATTTGGTTGAACTTCCTTTGCAGCATTGCCTTATCGGGCAGCTTCGTGCGGTATTCGGCTACCATGGTAGGCGAAAGGCTCCTGCTTAATGAATATTCCACAACCTCGTTATCTTTGTCTTTGCATAGCAAAATGCCGATGCTTGGATTCTCGTGCTGTTTCTTTACATCCCGGTCCAAAGCCTCGAGATAAAAATTAAGCTGCCCCAGATGCTCCGGCCTGAACTTATCGGCCTTGAGCTCCAAAGCGACCAGGCACTGCAGGCTTCTGTGATAGAAAAGCAAGTCGATATAAAAATCGCTGCTGCCTACCTGAAGTTTGTATTGCTCTGCGAAAAATAAGAAATCTTTACCTAATTCCAGAATAAAGTTCTTCATCTGACGCAGAAGCCCTTGCTGCAGGTCACTCTCATCATAAGGCTCCTGCAAATTTAGGAAATCAAATATATAGCTGTCCCGAAAAGCATTAATAACCTCAGGATGAAATTCTCGCACCACCGGTGCGAGTTTTACATTGCCAAGCATCGTACGTTCAAAAAGTCCCGATGATACTTGGCGTTCCAGTTCCCGTTTGCTATAACGTTCCTCTTTTGAGAGACGGATGTAGAATTCACGTTCTTCCGGGGTTTTACAACGGGAAAAAATTACCAGATTATGCGTCCAGCTAATTTCTCGCACCAGTGGTGCGAGAACTGGAAAATCTTTATAAGTGATAAAAAACTGCCTCATTCGCCAAAGGTTGGAACCGGAAAACCCTTTGAGATCGGGCTGGTTGGATTTCAGCCATGTTGCCAGATCTGCTACTACTGACTCTCCCCATTCTGCACTTTCAATCTTTGTATTTATATATTTGCCGATAGTCCAGTAAAGGTCAATCATTTCCTTATTAACGGCTTTAATCGCATTGTTACGGGCTGCATTTATGAGTCCTGCAACCTCTTCAAACTGTCTTTGTATCATGCTCCTGTATATTTAGTTATTGCTTATGTACTACCAGATGTGATAGTGCAGGATCAGCTAAAAGCCGCTCCATTTCCGACTGAATGATCTCCTGCACATCTTGTTTTACCTGCATATAGTTCTGCTGTACCATCAATGGTTCTATTTTGCGTACCGGTTTGATTTCCTCATAACCTGCTTCTTCCTTTTTAATGGCTTCATGGTCATTCAGTATTTCACAATGAAAGGCCTTGAGTTCAATTTTATTCAGGGGGTCATCGGCCACCATACCCACAAATTCCCCGGAACTCAGGGCGGCAATCTTTGAGGCCGGTATTGCTGACTCAAGCTGTTTGGATCGGCTGATGGAGGTATCGTTGCTGTTGATGGACAGGCTCTCCCGGTCCTGCATGATCTTGCCAAAACGCTCGGAGAGCTGCTTGGCGGTATCCCCGGTGACCTGCCCTGAGATGATGTTGCCCGTAATGTTCATGATCACATCGGCCTGTTCGCGACCGTAATCTTTACGCAACTGGCTGAAATCCTGTATGCCCAGGCAGGTAGCCACCTTATTGCTCCGCGCAGTGGCAATAAGGCTGTCCATATTATTAAGGTAGATGGTAGGGAATTCATCGAATACCAGGCTGCTTTTGAGTTTCCCCTTTTTGTTGACCTGCTTGACAAGACGTGTCACGTATAGGGATAGTACTGCCCCATAAATCTGTATCTTTTGAGGGTTATTACCCATACAAACTATTTTGGGATCCTTGGGATTGTTGATGTCCAGCAGAAAATCATTACCCGAGAGCACATAGTACAGCTGTGGGGAGGACAGTCTGGCCAGGGCTATTTTAGCCGAGGCAATCTGTCCCTCCAGCTGCTCCATAACATCATTTAAGTAGGCGTTGACAAAGGGATTAATCAGCACTTCGATTTCTTTTTCGGTACGTAAAAGGGTAAAAAGATTGTCATAGTCCACCTGCATCAGTTCGATGACATGGGGCAGGGTACAGAACTGCCCGTCTTTGTATTTACGCAGGTACCAGATCACTGCGGTCAGGAAATTTATGGGTGATTCCACAAAAAAATCACCCTGTTTTTTAATCCATTCCCGATTCAGCCCCATTAGGATGGTACGCGCCGATTCCGCCGCATCGGTAATATCGGTCATGGAGGAAGGCTCCAGCGGATTGCACCGGTGGGAACGGCTCAGGTCATCGAAATTGATCACGTAAAACCGGGCAGGTACAGGGTAGTTGTCCTTGTTACTGAGCCAGGCATTATACGCAATTCGCGAGAGGTCATCGAATTTAAAATCATACACGAACATGGTAAACCCCTTGGTGATATGCTGGGTAATGACATGGCGGATGACAAAATAGGATTTGCCCGAGCCGGGCGTACCGAGCACCATCAGGGCACGGAAGGGGTTGATGATGTTGATCCAGCTTTTACGCACCTTGTCTTTCAGGCGGTAGCGGGAGGGAAGGTTAACCGAGTATTCGTTTTCCAATAGCCGTTCTTCCTGCGGGAAGGTCTCGTTCAGGGCGTTGAAGATGTCCCTGCCATCCAGCTTGCGGGTGATGATACGCGAGAGCCGCATGCCTCCTGATAGTACCTGCAGAAATCCAGCAGTACAAACCGTCATATACACCACGGCCCTAGCCATACTGCCAAAACTTAAAACCATCACTGCCATGGCACCGAAATACAGTCCCAAACCGATAACTATACGCCAAAGTGCCTGCTTCACTTTCAGCTTCTCATCCTTCCGGCCTTTCGCTCCCAAAAGGGATATACCTAAAAAGCCTAGGGCAATCAGTTTGGGTTTGTGAAACCATCCGTACAATCCTGTAGCACGGACATTGCCTAATATCCTGTCGGTAAATTCACTATATAGCCCGAAGTGGCTGAAAAAGCCATAGCACTCGTAGTAGAAATGCAAAAAAAGAAGTACCAGGCTGATCAGCCGGGTCATGTCCAGAATCTTGCGCAATGCCTGTTCATTTTCTCCTGTATTCATAGCGGCAGTATTTAATGCAAAGGCCCACGCCTTTTTCTTTTTTTCCTTTTTCGGGTATAATGCTTCGACACGTATTCCGGTGCGCGCTCCATAGCCATTAGCTTATCCAGCAGCTTGGCTATCTCACGTATAATCCCTGACGAAGAGTCCTCTGGGTCACGAAGGGAGAGGTCATAAGCAATTTTATTCAGCCTCTGTTCTTTTAATTCTAATGATGATAACCTTGTTTGACCCGCACTAGCATCCAAGGTAAAACGTTCCTGCATGGCCTTAGCACTGTAGGGTTTCCCCAGGCTGCTGCCGTTGCAGACCACACCCATCTTATGATCCACATAGGTGAGCCCATAAATAAAACCCTCGCTGTTGCGGCGTGTTACAAGGCTAATTCCCTCCCTGGCCAGAGCCTGTTCCACATCCGCGATCCCGGCACCCTTTTTTTTGGCTTCCAATCGGTCAATGCTATTCTTTATGTGGAGTATCTGTCCCTTGCCTGTGATCTTGTTCCGGGCAAACTTGCCTTCCAGTCGCTGCAGTGTAGGCCTGCTGTAAAATAGGCTTGCCTTAATGGGTACGCCGACAGGTTGGCCACTATCGTCCAGTATACGATACTGAAGTCCCTTGTGCCGTTCCATTCGAGAGCCCTCACTGCCACGCTCGGCACTTACGTTATAGATGCCTAATACGGCATTCAGCTCGTGCAGGCTGGTATACTTGTAGCGGTCCAGTACAGCCTCCAGTACGTTCTGGATGGCTGCGCGTGTTTCCGTTTTTCCATAACTAATAGGGCGGAGTATTTTCTCAGGGAGCGTTTTTTTGTTTTTACGATCCTCTGCGCGAACCAGCCCAAAATGCTCTTCCAGTTTTTTGCGTGCCGGCTCGGACTTCCGTATCCCCAAATGGTGCAGGTCGATACGCTTACCATCTACCTGTATATTAGTGGTAACCAGATGCAGGTGCGGATGCCCCGCATCGTGGTGGCGGTACATCAGGTAGGGCTGCTCCCCAAAGCCCAGTTCCTTCATATAGGAATGTGCAATTTCGGCCATCTTTTTATCGCTCAATCCCTTTTCCGAGGTATCAAAATTCAGGGAGATGTGCAGGCTGTTGCGCTTTGTATTGGTATTGAGTTCCATACGCCTTGTAAAATAGTTCAGCCGTGCGGTATATGGTAAATCAGCAGCTTCCCCCGGAAAGTTGTTGCCGCCCAGGTACACTGCCTTTTCCTGGCTCACCTTATTTTCATTATAGTTCAGGATACGGTTAATGGAACTACTTACCTTAATCACCGCAACCATTTCGTGGAAATAAGTATTAGATTTTCTTTCGTTTCATTAATCTTATGTACCAGTATCTGCAGCAATGGTTCAAAGTTTTTATACCAATCAGGAACTTTTTCAGGACTTAAAAGATGAAGTTTTTTGGTAATTTGATTGAGATTTTTTCCAATCGCATTAAGCTCTCGATTGGTTACAACCATTTGCTGTAATAGACTATCCTGAGTCAGATTTCGATACGTAGCCGTTACTGGTAAATTAAAAATTACTGAGCGTAAATATTCGCTGAGATTACGGCATTGTGTACCCTTGCGGCGGGATGCCAAAAGCCTGTGCTCACTCTCTGTTAATCTGAGATGTAACCATTTTATTCTAGTTTTCTTACTTTTCGCTTTCTTTTGCATCACTCCTTCATTTTAATCAAAATTAGGGTAGAAATACAAAGGAGGCAATCATGGGCAAATTATGCTCAAGTTACCTTGATAAAATCATGCATAGAAAACCTTATGAATTGTCAGTAAATAATATTTTTATTTCGATTGCAGTTGTTTCATTTTATCATAGATGTCCCTCATTAATTTGGATAGGGGCTTTTTATGGAAATCTTCAATATTATAATAATTATGGAAATGAAATCTGTAAAATTCGCCTTCGGGAACGCCTAATGCATCTAGATTATCTTTTATGGAGTTAATGTAATATGGACTGTTCCTGTCGAATTTCGTATGGATTTCTTCCACAGTGTCAAAATGTGATTTGTATATTTCTTCTAATTGGAAAACTTTAAGACTGCCTGTTTTTTTGTTTTTGGCATCTTTATCAAGTCCCTTCAGTTTTAGAATAATCGCAGGACTTGTTGTATTAATTTTAATTTTAGGTTCAAATATTTTTTCAGGAGTATTTCCGCTGTTTACCAAATCAAGATTAAAATCGAATGTAGCATCTGCTCCAAATTCATCATAATACGGATGCAAATGCGTATCAAGACCAAAGTCGATTTGTCCTTTGAGGTTGCTATTGCATATATAGCAACTTGGTATTAGGTTATAAAAACTCAGAGTAAGAAATTTATATATTTTTTTATGAAAATAGTGATCATATGTTGGACCTATGATTCGTTTACCTTTAATATTCTGTACCGATGTTATATAATTACGATTGCAATAGGGACAACATTTTATACCAAGTTTATTTGCAATGTGTGAATTTAAAATGCCATAATAATCCTCGTAATCAAAAAAGTAGAGGTATATCAATGTATCAAGAACACAATACTTGGTAAAGTACTGATTGAGATCCTTTAGACCTACTGCCGCTTTTGAGATCAACGGTCGGAGATATCCCGAATTAAATATTGCATTAACCTGGTTGCTAACATCCAATAGGCGAGTAGTTTTAGTTTTAATTGTTTCTGCATCAAAAATCCTATTTTCATTTATGTGATGAACAAGGAAATCGGTTTCTTTAGTTTGTAAGGTCGGTGTTTTAAGCTCTTTAGAATTTAGTACTACTTTTAAGGCTTTAAGCAATGCCTTTACATTCCCTTTCACATCAACCGCTGTAACAGGGTCCTTGGATTGCATCAGAGAGATAATTTTGAAAATATTGGTTTTCTTCTCCTCGAATTGCTCCAATATCTTATCCGTATAATCTTTGTTTATGCGGCTTAATTCTTGATGGGTTATCTTTATCATCTTATCATTTTACATTATAAACATCCCATAACATTTCCTTCAATTTTTCTCTAAAAAAAGGTTCACCAATAATAGCAATCTTTTCAGTGAGCGACTTAAATTCTTCATCACCTATTCTAATTTTATTTTCCCTAAGCTCAACAATTCTTTTTATAAGTGATTTTAATATTTTATCGGCTTTTTCTCCTATAAAGCTAGCGTCATTAAAGAAAAAACTGTTTGCCAGCAACTCATGTATGTTCGCACCGAAGGTCTGCTTGTCGATAGTTTGGGGCACCGACTGTTTAAGCTCCACATCGTATTCCAACAATAGTATATTTTGACGTGGTATGTCGGATAATATGAATGGTGAATGTGTTGAAAATAGAATATTTAAGGCTTTAATACATTTTTCACTCTCCTGAGTGATAAAAGAATAGCGTTTTAGGGTGGTAAGTAAATAGTCAATAAATCTACGCTGCATGTCCGGATGAAAGTATAATTCAATTTCATCAAATATAATATTTACATAACTGTATTTCAGCCTTTGGACTTTTTTACTTGAATAGTGAACAGAGTATAAGTTGTTCAAATGATAGATTACTGTATTGATAATATAGAGCTTTTGCTGTTCACCAGAGCTCAAGCTAGTCAGTAGAGGTAAATCCTTTTCTGCATCCTTTTCATATTCTTTGTAGTTGTCGGATTCATCTAGAATAAAATCAATATCAAAAATTGAAGGAGGCATTGTTTCAAAAATCGAGAGCGAATCTTCAGGACTTTCTATCTCCATCCAATCAAGAAGTTCATCCAGGGTAAATTCAATTGAATTATTATCCTCTCCCCATTTGGCCTTATTTGTGGAATAAAGGTTTTTTTTCAGAAAAAAAGCAGTCCTGTGCACCTTAAAAGTTACATGTGATTCGTCTTCCCTAATTATAGGCAATGCTTTTTCAAAAAAGTCAAGTATGTTCGTAAATTCTTCTTTTGGATTGTACTCCGGATAGTTCTTAAAGATCTTTAAGACTTTTTTTCCCAAATAGTTGATAAGTTCAACCGTATAGGGTTGATCTTTGTCAAGAACAGCTACATCATCGAAGGAACCTTCAAAGTATAAGGGAAGTATTTTCAGAATCACATTCACCAGGTCACTAGGACCTCCAATAATAAAATCTTCCTGTTTTATCGGAGACCCGGGAGTTCCTAAACTTATTTTATTTTTATCACCTGTAGGCTTGTGGGTGAATCGAACCTTATGCAAATATTGCTTTTCTGTTACCAGTAATTTTTTTCCCTTATTATGCAAAGCCTCAGCTAAAAGATTTCCTAGTAGCCTATATTTGGAAAGGTGAATTTCGGTATTTATTTCAAAATCACCTTCCGTACGCATAGGATTAATTACCCCAGGAGTCTTATAACCATCATTTTTGTGAAATAATGTATTGACCCAATATCCAAGAAAGCGGGAATTAAGTGCATGATGTGAATAATTAAGAACAATATTGTAGAAGAAATTATTAAGAAGACCCTGGCTGTCCAAATCATGAATATTTATAGCCTTAATTTTTCCCGCAAGGTCATTTTCGTTTATATCAGATGTGATTTTTTGATTAAATGTATCTGTATTGAATTCCCAGACAACATCATTGATCTCAAAGTAAATACTGCAATGTAAGCCTGCAATTATTGATTTATGTTCTTCTTCAGCATCTCTTTGCTGCTTCTCCATATCGTCTATATCCCTTAATAAATCTAAAGGTTTTCCAGGAAGATTAATCAGGGTGTCTAATTTCTTTTCAAAATCTGCTGAATCTGCTTTATTTTGTGAAATCGCATCCAATATTTTGCGTTTCTCTTCTCTCTGTTTGCGCAGCAAATATTTCTTTTCACCAATGTACTTTTCAAGCTGTTGGAAATGTGTCGGCAGGAGCGTGTTCCCATCAGTATCTGTTAGGTTTATTCCCAAAATATAAGTACAATAAAGTATCAATTCAATTAACGTACTTTTTCCGCAACCGTTTTTGCCTACTATCGCTGAAATATTGATTTGAAGGTTATCTATAGTATAAAGGTCGTTAGGCACAAGATCGTTAGGCTCATATGCAACAATCTCATCGTTAGGTGTAACGGCATTGCCTTCTGAATTAAGAAAAGTATAATGATTATAGAATTGATAAAGCATACCGTTGCGTAAAACTTTAGATATGTTTTTACTACAATCTGTATGCGGCCGAACTGCTAAAATTTTAAATTCATATAGAGGTACAGAAGTTGTATGCATTATTAATTTAAATTGGTTTATAAATAATTGACTCGTCGCTAGCTTATGTTGGGACTTACTAACTACTATTCCAAATAGAGAGCCGTAAATTATAATATTTAAGCCAACTCAGGGTAATTTTACAACTCTTTTTTCTACCTAAATGAAATATTCTGCTGTCCCGAGTTCCGAGGCTAGGGCAGCAAGATCCCGGTTGTGTGATACAACCGTTCATCTTGCCGATTGCAACAGAGGAGGCAATCTTCCTTAGGAACGTCCACTTTTAAATACTGTTTCCATTATAGTCAGAGTAGTATATGAGGATACAGAAGATTTGGAAAAAAGAATTATTCGGTATCCCTCTAAGCTAAGAAAGGCTTTGCGAAAGTAAATCCATAGAGCGTGCGGAGTTGATTTTTTTTCGCCCCTTCCAACCTTAAGGGGCACTGTACTGAGGACGGGTCCGAAGGTTTGTGCACCCGTTGAAAATATCATCTTTTAGCTGCGTATCCTGTTACCTATAATCCTGCTAGCAAGGGCAGATAAATTAAATGTGTAGTGAAGCGGGAGGCTATATAACGATGTGTAAATTTTGACTATGATAATTCAAAGCCCCTTTTCTAAATTTGTTTTTTAGAAGTCTAATTAAAAACCAGGACGTATGCTGACAACAAATGAAGTGGGGCAGGTATTTGATACCATCTTAAGCAGCCCCGGGATGAATGATGCCGTACGAATCGACATGCGCATTTCAAGAAAAAATGTATTACTACTGACCCATGTCATTGAACAGGGGCTTACCGAAAAAGGGGAGGGCAAGGGCGGCCTGTTTGCTTCCGCCCCGGAAGAGTCCCGCCAGGAACTCAGGGATATTTCCCAAGATTTTCTGGACAAGGCAGGACTGACTGAACTCAGTGAAAAACTGAAGAGCCTTGCCAGTACCAAGTAAACAACTAAGGGCTACCTTTTTTACGGTAGCCCTATTGTTTTAAAAAAGCCTGCTTTTTATAATTTCCGGAACGGTTTGAGCAATCTCTTTTTTATTATATGACAGTAATTTAGCCAGTACACAAAGCTAAATTATTACAGCAAATGAAAATCCAATGTTTAATTCGGTCTGCCTTCATAGAAATAGTCTGTTACCTCTATGTCATTCTGTTTGTTTACGCGGCAGTAAGCAAGATCATTGATTTTCAAAATTTTCAGGCTCAGATTGGTCAGTCACCACTATTGAGTATCTATGCGGGAATTATCTCATACGGTGTTTTACTGCTTGAAATTATCCTTGCCGTCCTTTTATGTTTTCAACGGTTCAGGCTGGGAGGCCTCTATGGGGCATTTACATTAATGATATTATTTACTGTATACATTTTTATCATTCTAAATTACAGTTCGGACATTCCCTGTTCCTGTGGTGGAATCCTTGAAAAAATGGGATGGAAGGAACATTTCATATTTAATTGTTGTTTTGTTCTCTTGGCTCTGCTTGCAATACTATTTTATCCTGGATCCCGGTCGGATTCGGTAGCGAAATTATCCAATCCAGGCAAAAAACTAGTCTTCATGTTAAGCATCTCTGTATTGAGTATAGCAGCACTTACAGTCATGTATGGAAATTCAGAGCGCAGGATGCACCAAGATAATCCATTCATACGAAAGTATGTTACAGGATATGCAGAGCGGTCAGGTGAGATGAAACTGCATACTGCTTCCCTCTACTTCGCCGGAACTGATAATACTCAACTATACCTTGGCGACAGCCGTGCGCCACTGCACATATTCGAGGTTGACACCATGCTCAAGAGCAGGAAGCAACATGTTATTCAACTTGAGAATGACAAGTTGCCATTTACCCGCATACAGGTGCAGGTTAAAGGAAAAAACTTTTACGTGTACGATGGAACGGTACCTGTTATTTTTAAGGGAAGTATATCGGACTGGAAGGCTAAAATCGTAATGCAGCCCAACGATATTTATTTCACTAACGCTTTAGCAACAAGTGAAAATGAAATCATTTTCAAACAGTATCAGCCGGGCAATCAAAGGACTGTAATTGGAAGCATAGATCTTAATGACAGGAATGCGGTTCGCTACAGAGATGACATCCTGCAGAAACAGATTGATGGTCTGTTTGATGTTGATGGCACTATGCTCTATAATAAAAGCTCCGAAAGTTTTATATACCTGTATTACTATCGGAACCAGTTTACGGTTACCAATCACAAGCTGCAATTATCCCATCGTGGGAATACTATTGATACTAACAGGATTGCAGGTATAAAGACTTCATATGACCGTATTTCAGGTAAACGACAGCTCTCATCACCCGGACTCGTAATCAATAAGATTGCAGCTACCTATGACAATTTACTACTTGTCAATTCAACTGCCAGGGGAAAGTTTGAAGCCGATCGAATGTGGGAAATTGCGAGCATTATAGATGTCTACGATTTTGTCGAGGGGGAATACCTTTTTAGTTTTTATATCTATAACGGACAGGAGTCCAAACTCCGGGATATGATGCCTTTCAATTCCAATTTATTTGTACTTGTGGGGCATGAGTTGCAACGTTACGAAATAAATAAATCATTTAATAAAACCAGGAAGTAAGATCGAAAACCTGTAAAAAAGAGTAGATCAAATCTTTAATTTAATTTCTTATATTATGAAAGCAATTGCAAAATTGATTTTACCTGTAGCGGCGTTTATGCTGGCAAGTGCAGGTGCTGTGGGTACAAAGGCTGTTGAAGACAGTAAAGAAGGTGCGCTGAACATTACCGGATATGTCCACCAGACTTCCAATCCGTGTTTTGAGGTTTCTGTAAACTGCCAGACCATGAACAATGGTCAAATCTGCAAGGCACTGACGCCTGAACAGAATGTTTACAGACTGACCGGTACCAATCAGTGTGCAGAGCTGCTATGGAAGGTAATTCCATAGTATACCGTGAAAGCGACGGAAGCAATGATGCAGTTCTTTAGAAGAGCTGCATCATTTTTTACTTTACACCTTTCGTTATCCAGTCGTGGGAATACTCCTTTTTTAAAAAGTAATCAAACCACTCTCCAACCCTTATCGTAAGGTCTTCCTGGGCAGCCGAATCGAAAAGAACATGGCCCTCTTTCGGATAGAGGAGCAGTGCCGTTGTTTTATTCAGCCTTCTCAGGGCCAAATACATTTCTATACTTTGCTCGTGCCTGACATTGCCATCCATTTTACCCGCAAATAAAAGTAAGGGAGTCTTAACCTTATCGGCAAATAAGATCGGAGAATTATCCAGATATATATCGGGGTTATCGTAGAGCATACTGCCAAGCCGGTATTGCTGCCTTTCATACCGCCACATATCCGCTGTGTTGGAGTCAGTATGAATTGAAAAGTAAGCGCTGACAACATCGGAAACAGCCGAGCCGCTGACTGCCGCTGCAAAAATATCGGAATGGGAAACAATGAAATTAGTTTCATAACCCCCGAAAGAATGCCCGAAGAGGCCAATCCCGGAAGTATCTATGTTAGCCCAGGACCGTGCTGCATGTACTGCAGCTTCTACGCATTCAACAGCTGATTTGCCGGTGTTTCCCTTTCCATACATTATATCCGGTTTCAGCACTAAGTATCCATTGGCGGTAAGGTGTGCAATATTAAATCCGTAATTATTTCGTAGTGCAGGATTTACATATGAGTTGATGTCCCTAGATACAATATCGTAGATGTACACAATAATGGGATACTTTTTATTCTCATCATAATCTGCAGGATAATACAATGCTGCATTCAATGTTTTTTCACTCTGAGTTTTATATTGGATAAGTACGGATTTTCCCCAACTGTATTTAAAATGATGCGGGTTCGATTGGTATACCATCGAATGCCGGCCTGTACGGTCGCCATAAATCAATTGGGGAGGTAAGTCAAAGCTCTGATTGATAAAAATGTATGAACTGTCATCCTCGGCAGTAATCAAATGACTTGAAGAAAAACCGTCGGTAAGTGTTTTTGTTGTTGTCTTATGAAGTACGGAGTAACCCCAAACGCCCGTGTTTATATCGAAGGTCCGCAGCCATACTGGCTTTGAAAGGTCTATATCTTCCAGTGAGGCACCTGAATAGTTGTAAGGAACCTGCCATTGGTTTTCGGGAACTAACCTGTACTGCATGTTATTCTCCCTTCCTTTGGTAAGCCTCCTGAAAGCCTTGTCATCCGATGACAATGCCCAGATATCATAGTAATCATATACAAGAAGTTCCTTGTCTTTTGTGTATCCTCCCATGCCATAGACTTCCAGTTGATTCGCAGGGTCCATACTGCCGGTGTCAAATACGGTAGCGATTCCTGAGGTCAGATTAAAATGTTTTTTCATGGATACGGAATACGACCACCAGTCAGACCCTCTGTAGTAGTAAATGAAATTTCCATTGGGTGATGTCCTGAGCTGTGATATAGCCGTCGGCTGCTTTCGCAGCAGAAGTTCTGTTTTTCCGGTAGACAGTTCGGTAAGGTAAAGATCCATGTCCTTTACGCCTTTATACTGAGGATCGTAGTTTACGCTGCTTCCCGTGAGAGCATAATCCTGATTGCCCGCAAACATTACAAACGAGTCGTCCTTACCGGTAATCTGCCTCACTTTTCCTGACAGGGGCCACCATACTGCAAGTTCATAAAATTCATCCGACCGGTATGCTTTCGCCTCGGGATATAATCTTTTATCATTACCGTTCCATAGCTGCACGTACTCATCTTCAACCCATGGCATATCATTATGCCCCTTCAGTCCAAAGAACACCTTCTTTCCATCATCAGAGATTTTCAGGGCTCTTAACCGGTCTTTACCGATGGCCATGCCTTTTGGAAAACCTTTTGCATGAGAAGGCGTAAGCCGGAATAACTGACCGTTTTTCAATTGGTAGCTGCATAGGATATTCTCCTGCGCTGTCGAGGTATCGGCATCCCCGTAAAATAGTAAACAATTGTCATCACTGCTCCAGGTCAACGTATGGATTTTGTAGGTCCCAGCCTCCATCACAGTAATACTTTTCTTCCTTCCCGTAAACGGAAGGATATAAATCCGAGATTCTTTTGCATTTTTAACAACATATGCAAGAGCATCTTTAGCAGTATTCCACGCATAAGAGCTTACATTGCGGATTGTATCGCGTACACTTCCCCCGGCAGTCCGTATCAGGAGCGCCCTCTCTTTTTTATCCATCTTCTCATAAGTGACCAAATACCGTTGGTTGCAAGTAAAGGAACCGCATTCTGCATCTGGCATCATCGTTAATTTTCCCGTATTTGTATCAAGCAATTCCATACCACCGGCAGCTACCGTAAACAAGAACTGGCTATCGCCATTAAAGCAGCCCTGCGTCGCATTCAGAAAGGCATATTTTGCTGCTGAGGAAGTGCTTTTCACAAACAGGGTATCGTTTCCACGGTCATTGGTCATATAATAGCTTGCCCATTTTCCGGTGGCTGAAACAGCCTCCGGCTGTAAGGTACCCCAAAGGTGGTAATCTGCGTCGGTAAGCTTTTTTTTGAGAAGAGCCTGCCCCCACAGGGGACAGGACACTAACCCAAAAATGAGTACAGCCAAAGTGCTGTACACAACTTTTAAAGGTGATACAGACCGGTTCATCAGTAACCTGTATTTTGCGGAAGCAGGTTCGGGTTTGCCAGTATTTCGGTTTCGGGTACCGGCCATAGCCTGTCATGGGTATCCCATCCGGGCTTTACCTCCGATAAGGCAGCATCCAGCCCGCCAGTACGCTTCAGGTCGAAGAAGCGGTGCCCGTACTCGGTAAAAAGTTCATGCCTTCGTTCTTCCAGAATGGCCGTAACGATGTCTTCAGCTGTTGTTGCTCCGGTAGCGCCCAGTCCTGCCCGTGCCCTGACTTTATTGAGGTCCGTAACAGCCCCGATCAGTTCCCCCTGTCTTGCCCTGGCCTCTGCGCGGATAAGGTATTGTTCGGCCAGGCGTAACAGTATGGAGTATTCTACAGATGTCCCCGTATTTGTATTCTGTTTATATTTATACGGGTAGTACCATGTATAAGTCCCGTCGGTAACGGAACCTATCCAATGCGATTTCCTCAGATCACCCGCTTCAAAAGAATCGATGAGTTCCTGGGTTAAAGACATGGTGGGTGGCGGACCTTCCAGGAAAATAAAAGCACGAGCCTCATAGGTATTATCACCTTCCTGCAGCGGCTTTGCCTGCCAAATTGTAGACGTGCTTTGCCTGAGAAATACAAAGTCAAGGTCTGTTTCCCAAGCATATTGGGAATCATTAATTACAGCCGATGCTGCATCGGCTGCTTCAGCCCATTGCCCTAAATACAGCCGAACCCTTGCCATTATCGCATAGGCAGCACCCTTGTTCGGCCTTACCCGCTCTCCTGTAAGGTCTTCAATTGGCAGTAAAGCTATTGCAGTATCCAGATCAGCTATAATCCGTGTATAAACTTCTGTAGCACTCATGCGCGAGACAAGACGGTTTTGCTCATAATTTGTCGTTGAAACATAAGGGATATCCCCATAGGCGTTGAGCAGGCAAAAGTGAACAAGCGCACGAAGGAAATGGGCTTCTCCGCTAAAGCGGTTTCGGTCCTCGGTTTCAAGAGCCTGTGATTGTTCAACACCTTCAATTACGGCATTGGAGCAGTAAATGAGATAGTAGCTTTCATTCCACAGTTGCGACGCAACCGAACTGGATGGCAGCAACGCATTGTTGTAGAGTTCCAAGTTAGGTGTGCCCGCTCCCCCGAAATACTTCAGCTCATCGGCATAGAGCCCCATGGCAGTGGTACTTCCGAGGCTGGACCCGGTAAGGAACCCCGTATCGCGCAATCTGGTATAGATGTGTGCGAGTGCCGCATTTGCCGTGTTAGGATCATTAAATACGGTAGTTCCTGTCAGTTGTGAATCCGGAAGTTCGACTTCCACAAAATCCTCACAACCGTAACAGCAAATTAAAAATAGTAGAATATATATTCGATTTTTCATCATTAACAGGTTTTTAAATTTAGAAGGTTAGACGAACCCCTGAGGATATTGTGCGTAGGGGAGGGAGCTGGCCCGCAAATTTAAACTCAGGATCACTTCCTTTATACTTTGTGAATGTCAGGAGGTTCTGGCCCTGAACAAAAATCAGGCACTTAAGGGGCTTTACATCGTTTAGTGGCAGGTCATAGGAAAGGGATACATTCTTTAATTTTAAATAGGATGCATCAACTACCGCGGCATCGCTAGAGGTATACCGATCATAGGCTTCCATGGCGGCACCGTTATACCCAAGGGTCAGTATCTGTTGTGAGGACACATCACCAAGCTGTTGCCATCCCGTCTGGTTGCCGCGGAGCTGGTTTACCCAAGTACCCGGCGCACCTGCATTGAACTCAAAACGTTCCTGTTTTACAAATTGCAGAAAGACATCCAACTGAAGCCCCTTCCAGGTGAACTGGTTCAAGAGCCCTCCGAAATATTTCGGAGCAAAATCAACGATCCTGCTCCTGTCACCCAGTGAGCTCAGTGTCCCGTCGCCGTTTACATCCTCGAAGGTGTAAATCCCGCTCTGGGGATCAACACCCGTATAGTGGTATAGCTTCCTTATGTTCACCGACTCACCGATAACATAGGTATTGGCATACGGAGATGCTACCAGCCCCGGAAAGGACAGCAGCTTATTGCGGTTTGCCGAGATATTAAAAGTAGTGGTCCACGATAAGCCGTCATATTTAAGATTTTCAGTCCTCAGGGTAAATTCAACACCGCGGTTCTCCACGGTGGCACCAAGATTGGCATTCAGGGTAGTAAACCCGGTTGTCCCCGGAAGGGGTATCCCGACGAGCTGGTCTGAGGAGCGATTCGTATAAAATGAGGCTGTCATAAAAATACGGTCCTTAAAAAAACCGGTTTCCAGCCCCAGCTCAAGTTTCCTGTTTGTTTCCCATCCAAATGCCGGATTGTACAGCCTTGAAGGCTCCAGCCCGTTTGTACCTTGATAGGCCACACCGGTGGAGGTATAGGTGTCGAGGAACTGGTAGTCACCAATTTGGTCGTTTCCAGTAATACCGTAGCTTCCCCTTAATTTTCCAAAACTAAGGATAGTATTATCCTTCAGCCAGCTTTCGTTCGAGAATAGCCATGCTGCGCCGAGAGCACCAAAGTTGGCAAACTGCCTGCCCGGCCCGAAACGGCTGGATCCGTCCCGTCTGCCGGTAATGTTTACAATGTAGCGTGAATCGAAATTGTAATTTAACCTTGCAAATACCGCCTGATATTTGTAGATGGTCTCGTCGCTTCGCAATACGGAGATACTGGCAGCCGATGCAAGGTCATTAATGAGGCTGTTGCTGGAAAAGCCGTTTCCGCTTTCAAAAAGCCTGTTGGTCCGCTGGCTTTGAAACGATGTTCCTACCAGGGCCGTCAGGGTTCCTTTTCCAATCCTCATGTTGTAGTCTACCTGCGGCTCAATAATCCACGAGCGCAGCGCAGTCTGGCTTATATTCAAACCCGAGACACTGCTGTCGAGGCCGTATGCAGGGTTGAATACCGTGGAAGGCGTTGTTCGCCGCTCCTCATTGAGGATCTCGTTATACCCGAAACTGCTTTTTAACTGTAGCCCGCTGAACAGCTTGTAGGACAGTACAGTATTTGCCGTCAGGCTGTTGGTGCGTGCCAAAAATTTTGAATTTAAGGCGGCAAGCGGATTTTCAAAGGTGCCGTTTTCCCAATTCAGGTTACCTTGGCCATCATACAGTGCCGGGGCATTGGGGGCAAGGGTAAGTGCCACGCCGCTCAGGTCAGTGGCAGCCTGGTTGTTTTTCTGAAAAACATAATTTCCCGAGAATGATATACTAAACTTTTCATCCTGTGACCTATGTTTTGCGGTAAAATGTACAGCACCTTTGTCGTATTGAAAATCACCCGGCATTACGGTGGTCTCCGTCCTGTAATTCCCGCTTAGAAGAAATTGCGTACCGGCAGAACCGCCTGACATCGATGCCCTAAGGTCCGTAATCCTTGCCGTGCCGCCGACAAGTTCCTTTTGCCAGTCGGTATAGCGGTTCCGATCCCATGTACCGTTGATATCCGTCGCCCATTCGGGAATTTCTGTCAGTCCGTCACTTGCGACTGCCTGCTCCCGCATGGCAATGTATTGCTGTGTGTTGAGCAGTTCTGCAAAGCGGCCCACTTTAGCGAAAGCCGTCGAAGCTTCCGTACTGAAGGTTGTTTTACCCGCTTTTCCCTTTTTGGTGGTGATAAGGACCACACCGTTGGCTCCACGTGAACCGTAAATGGCTGTGGCATCCGCGTCCTTAAGCACCTCAATACTTGCAATATCCGCCGGATTAATGCTATTGAGCGGATTTGTCATGGTAATGAATACCCCGGATGTATTGGGGGCACCGATGCTTTCGGATGAAAAAGGCACCCCGTCGATAAGGTACAGCGGCTCATTGCCGTCAGCCCTAAGACTGTTTGTGCCCCTGATCCTTAACTGGAAGCCTCCTCCGGGCATACCGTTATCCTGGGTAATATCCACCCCTGCCATACGCCCCTGCATGGTGCCGAGTACGTTGGCCACCGGCTGATCGCGTATCTCCTCAGCGGTTATACGGGCAATACTGCCCGTACTTTCTTTTTCCTTTACCGAGTAGTACCCGGCATTGATGACCACCTCCTGCAGCTCGGCAGAATCCTCTGCCAGCTCCACATTAAGTGTTGTACCGTTCACAACGTATTCGATCTCTTTATAACCTATAAATGAAAATACCAGCGTATCCCCAATGGCTGCATTTATACTGTACTGTCCCTTTTCGTCCGTTATGGTGGAAATAGATTTCCCTTTTACAAAAACCGTAACACCGGGCAACGTTCCGGCAGCGTCGGATACCGTACCCGAGACGGCTGACTGCCAGTAGGAGATAGTTATATCGTGACTAAGATAATTGGCATGCATGTGGCTGCACCAGAGCAGCAGCCCTAAAATAAAGGCAAAACAGCCCTTATCCAATGAAATTATTTTCATAATTTTGAATTGTTAAATGAAACAAAAGTTTTGTTATCACGGCCTTCTGCAAGCACCGCCAAGTAACTGCAGAGGGCTTTTTATTTGTGTTTGGTCCAATAGTTTACTGGTCTGTCATGGGCAAAAAATGGTTTGTAGGTTAGTATTCAGGCTAGTTATTCTCTTTCCATTAGTTCCGGAGCCTTCTCCAGGTATTGTGGCGTGAGTGTTGGGGTCCAAAGCATAAGGACCAAAGAAAGAAAAACAATGAATTTTTAAACACGCACCCATACTATAGTATTGCTTAGCGCGACACTGGGGAAACATTGCTGAGAAGTAAGCTGAATACAAATGAAAACCATCCCAAAAAAGGAGGCGTGGGTTTCAACTCAGCTTATCGCTCACAAGGTACTGGTATACCCACACGCAAATAAGTGAGCCCACGCCGTATGGCGTGAGCATTGGCACTTATCATCCCGCGTGCTAAAAATTACCAGTTTTTGTGAGCAGGTTTCAAAGCGAATGCTTCAATTATAATCTGAAGTATCGCAAATATAAATTCAATAATAGAATATTAAGTAAAAATAGTAAAATTTTATTTGCGTGACATATTTGTCAATGAAAAATGTGACATATGTGTCAATTTTAACAAATGAAGAAAGTTGAGGATAAATATTTTATTTCACTTGCAGAGCATCTTAAGACCTTAATAGATGCTAAAGGACTTGATATTGTCGATATCGCAGCAGGAGCAAATGTTAATCGGAAGCAAGTATATAGATTATTAAATAAAGAAAATGTACCAATGTTGTCCACATTGATTAAAATTAGTTTGGCTGCGGGAATTGAACCTAAAGTACTATTTGATTTTAAATTTAATTATTCTGAATACATGAAAGACAACAAAATTTATGTTGCTTCAAAGAAAATAAAAAAATGAAAAGATGTGATAGTATCTTTTTGGAGTTAGACCACTTCCAATTTTATGCAGATAGCGTATTTTGTCATATTTAAGATTATAGTTTTTAATGTTAATTTATAGATTTTTTTAAGATTTGGATAGTAAACTTTCATTATGATTGATAGAGAGGCATCGGGGTTAATTGAGGCCCTTAGATTACAGAAACTTAGAGCTATTGAATATTTATTAGCTAATATAAATGCAAACATAGAGAAAAATGTTGCAGTAGCTATCGAGCTATATGAAGATGTTTATCAGAAAAACGAAGATGGTGAAATTTTTGAGCAAAACAAAAATTATGATCCCGATAGTAAATTTACTCTTAATAGTGAAGAAATTTTAAAGTCATTTTGTAGTTTCATAGATATTTGGACATTTAACGAGTTTTCACCTGACATTAAATTTTGTTTTTTAAGTACTAATTCAATAGGTAAAGAAAGCTCAAGTACTAGAACAAAAAAAACCGGAGTAATCTTACCAAAAGAACCTTTACTAGAAGAACTGGCATCTCTAGATGAAGGAAGAATTAAGACAGTTGCCCAAATAGTCAAAGATTTGGTAGCTGATTTCTATGCGGAAAATTATAGTGAGGAAAAATCTACAATTGAATTTTTAAGTAAATTGTCATTTGATAGCTGGGTTAATTTTCTGATGCAAATCACATGGATATTTGGTTTTCCTGAAGTCAATGAAGTCGAAAAATCGGTGATTGATAAAATTAGAAGTTGTTCATATTATAGTAGTTTGGACAATAATCAGGAGGAAACGATTAAATCCAAGTTGATGGAATTGATTGAAAAGAAATCATTGGAAAAAGATAGGCTATTTAAGCTTGTTCAGAAGGCAGATGTACAAATAAGTTTTCAAAATGCCATTTACACGGCGAAATCTCTTCAAATAGATGAGGTTCATATTTTGTGGGACACAATAGAAAAGCCCACAGATTTTAGAAATCTAAATGATAAAATTTTGCAAGTTTGTCCAGATTTTAATAAAGAAAGATTAAAACAATTAAATCGCCAAGCTGCTATTGCTAAAGTTTTTGAGAGTGGTCATAAATCTTCCTCTCAATATCTTGCCTTAAAATATAGAGTATTCAATTTTTGTGAAACGGAATTATTTACTAAAACAGAAAGTAAATCTAAATCTATATTTTGTCAAGAAGAAATAGAAACCATAATTAATGAAATAACTATCAATTGTATTAAGGAATTTGAAGATCTAAAAAAAGATTTTTCTTATGGGGTAGAAAGAAATAGTATAATTACCGAGCTCTTTATTGAATTTATCGACAGCTGTTATTTAGCATTTGACTAAAATGGAAGAAAACGATCTGACTAAAAGAAGGATGATGTTCATCAAAAGTGAAGATTATAATTTTCTCACTTATAATATATTCATTATTCTGAATGGACTTAATTGTGTTCAGGGAAAGAGTAGTTTGAGAGATCATAGAAAAATATCGTTCCTTATTGATTTTATATCTAATGGAAAACTTATTGATATAATTGAAAGACAGTTAAAAAATCCAAAATCGAAGATTAATGAAGTTGATAGAGAGTTATTAAGCCAATCCTTTACAGATTCATTGCTAAGAATTAGAACTATAAACCAACTTATTTTCACTTTGGCAAATGAAGGTTTTATTGTAGTTACTGATAGGAAGTTAGACAAGCTTAATATTTGTTTAGATAGGAAACTTATTGGAAAAGAATTTTTAAAAGGAGAAATATTTAAAATAGAAAGAAGCAATATAAATAGATTAAAGGCTTTAGTCCAAAGAATATCAATACTTGATATTTCAACTATGTTGTCAAGCCTCTATTATAACAACGGGATTCCGGATGAGCAATTTATTAGTTAAACAAGTTAAATATTTTGGAGAGAAGTACTCCTATTCATCACCGATCTTAACTTCAGGTATTAATATCCTTGAAGGTGAGAACGGAGCAGGTAAGACTACTTTTTCGAGCTTGCTTTATTTTGGTTTAGGTGGAAATGTTAAATGGTTTCGTGAAGATACTAGTGAAAAACATATTGAAATAACAAGCGATAAATCGAATTATGTGGAGATAACTATTATTATAGATGATCATCTCTACATTGTAACTCGCTACATTTATAAATTCGAAGTAAATATCGTTAGTCCAACAGATGTAATTACACTGCCAATTAATAGAAGTATTAATAATACATTTACATTTTCCGATTGGTTATTGGGAAAATTGAATATTACTGTTGTAGAAATATATCAAGGCTCTGAATTTTACAAATTAAATTTTCTTGATTTGTTTAGATTGATGTATCATGACCAAATAACTCCCGTTGATAAGATTTATAAAAGGCCTGATAATGAAAATTATATGTCGGACTCGGGTATTATTCGTAAAGCAATTTTTGAAATACTTACCGGCAATTCATTTGAAGAATACTATAATTCGATAGCTAATTATAGAAAAGCATTGGATGAGCAAGCTACGATGAAATCACTTGTCCAGAATTTTGAGTACTTAAATGTGGATTCTAGTACATTGTTCGAAGGGAAAAATTCATATAATTTGAATTTAGATTTAAATGAATTGCTTTCTCAGATTGAAAAACTTGAAACTTATCGAGAATCAATAAACGATAATGTTACTTCAATAAAAACTAGTACCGAGGTTTTAAGCCAAAAAAGGCAAAAATTTTCTGAGTATGAAGAGAAGGTTTTTGGTTTTAAAAAAGATAAATCAAATATTGTTTTGGAATATTCGAAGGTAAAAAGAGTTCGTGAAAATGTAGTGTTAGAAGTGACGCATTTAAAAAAGATTATAATTACTAACGAAAATCTTAATTTATTCTCACCTGATACATGTCCAATTTGTCTTAAAAATGCAAATAGAGAACCTGAAAGATGTATCTGCGGCAATGAAGTAACAGATGAACAATACCAGAAATTTTTCTATACCAAGGAAGAATACTTTAATATTTTAAAGAGTAAACAAAAGAACATAGAAACTCTGGATATCGCTTTAAAAGGTTATGAAGATGATATTAAATATTTGAGTGATAAAATTTCATTATTCGAACATAAACTAGAAGAAATAAGAGGCGAAATTAGTCAGCTGACAAAAGGTAGAAGAGTGATAAAAAATATTGAACTAAAGGAGGTTAATGACAAGATATTAGAGCTGGAAAAGAAAATTTCACAAATTAGGCAACAAATTAAAATTGAATTAAAGAGAGAAGAATTAGAATCCAAACGGACATCATTTGGAGTTAAGGTTGAGGATGCTAAAAGAATTATGGATGAGAAAAAGATTGAAGCGAGTAAAAGTATGGATGATATTGTAAAGTCATTCAGCAATAAATATTTATCGCTAATGAGTAAGGCTTTACATGACTGTAATTCAGCGCGAATTTCTAGTGATGATTATATGCCGATTATCAATGGTGGAACCTACAAAGAGGCGAGTTCAAATGTTAGTAAAAGGTTAATGTACTATCTTACACTATTCCATTTGTCATTGGTAGACAAAATCAAGTTTCCAAAATTTTTACTAATAGATACACCAGAAAATATGGGTATTGATAATGATAATTTTATTTCTGCTATGCTTTTAATTAATGAGTTAGGTGATGAAAGGAATAGCATTAATAAAGGACAAATCATCGTAACTACGGGATTAAATAAATATCCAGATCAATTTAAAGAATATATTTTTCAGACAATTGACAAGAAAAATAAATTGCTAATTAAGAACGCATTCGACATTGGAGCTTAAGAAAAAAATATGCTTAAATATTATGAAAAATTTTTGGAGCTAAATATAGATATATAATTCTTGACTTTATTAGAGAATATTTAAACAGCATTAAGAATCATCGTAATATACTAGTGAGCTTTTTCGTAATTATGATTCTATTGAATTTAAAAAGGAGATTAGATGGTGTAATTAAATAGATAAAGATAGTAGATTTACTTTCAAATAAGAAAATTAATGGTTTCGTGTCATTTCTTGAAACCCATTATTCGCAGCAATCGCTATCAGGGGTGCGATTACATCCCTGAACTTCTGATATTCAAAATTTACACTGTTATTATCCGATGGAAATAAATACCAATACTCCTCCAGTAATTTAGACTTTGGGCTGTGGTGCGAAATAATCTCAAATGCTGATTTATGCAAGCTGTAAAAACCATCAAAATGTAAATCCATGCTTGGCAGCTTATCACTTTTAACCGAATTAAATGTGCTTTCGATTGGTACCAGGTTCCATATCAGGTCGTGCGACACGAAGGCATGGGGGACAAAATGATCCAGAGCATATTTCCCGGTTGTAAGGCGGGTATTGGTAAATATGCAGTCCACACCATCCAGTTCATTAATAGCGATATCCCAGTAGTCCCTGCGTTGTTTTACCAAAGTGTTGCGGAGTGGTGGCTTAATCAGCTTGCCCGGAATATTCGGCACATTAGGATTTCGTACCTGAAGAAACAGGGAAAGGTTCCAATAGCAATAGTCCTTTAGTATCCTCGAATTGGTTTGCAGGTAAGATATCCAAACAGGGTTTATCGCGATACTATCGGAAAACAGGGCATAGGGCATCTGATTTGAGAACTGTTGTGATTCTTTGTAAATCCTATTTTTATAGGAGTTGTCGTTTTCACCCCGGTTCCGTGATATCCATGGGGTCAGGAACCAGTGGGGAACATTCTTATCAAAATGTTTCAGCAGATTTAATGTGTTAGGGTTTTGAGTATTTAGAAGTATCTGTAGCAGGTTTTCCTTACGAATGTTTACCGGAATATTCTCTATAGCTGTAATGGCCTGTATGGCCCTTTGTATTAGATCCTGGCTTCCGAAGGAAATATGGAAGTAGTTTACCGTATACCAAGCACTGCAAAGCATCCTTGCAAAGAGTTCTTTTTTTGAAATATCGGTTTTACCTTCCTCACAGACTTCAATTACGGATAATAACCAATAAAATTTATAGGTGGCAGAGGTATTGTTGAATACACCGGCAAGCCTGCCAATATCAAGATTGTTTTCGTAAGGTAGCTCCATAGACCAAAATTAAAGTTTTTTTGGAAATAGAAGTTTTACTATGATAATATGACAATAAACTGTTTGGATAGGTGGAAACTAATTAAAGCTTGTACTCAATTTTAGTTTAGCTTGATTTACTTAATTAGCCCAATTCAGTTAGAGATTTGGGTTGTAACTTAAACAACTGCAATGAAAAAGAAAAATCTTTCTATAAGTAAAAGTACTTATTAATAAAAACAGGTGTTTTTACGTACAACGCTTATTCATTTATATTTTTTATTTTAGCCAAAATAATCTTGTTAATATATTATTTTCAGAGAGTTTCCTTAGATTGTAGTAATGTATACATTCTAAGATATTTCTATTTCCTTTAATTACACTAGCATATGAATATTAGAGAATTTGTTAGCGGGTTTAAAACCCATCCAGTTCTTTTTGTGGGAACAGGTTTGAGTTTAAGATATTTAAATAATGCTTTCAATTGGGATGAGTTATTAAAAAGTGCATGTAAAATTGTTAATGATAACGAGGAAAAATATTTAGATATTAAAGCCAAACATATTGTAGATAACGGGGTCTTTAATTTCCCCAAGATAGGGTCTGATGTAGAGCAGCTTTTTAATCAGTTTCTTACAGAGAATAGAAATGGTTCTTTAAAGGACATTAATGATGAATATTATAAATCGATCGAATCTGGTAAACCTATCAGCCGGTTTAAATTATATATAGCTTCCGTTTTAAAGAGTTTGGATATTAAATCGGCACAAAAAGAAGAAATAGAGCTTTTAAAACAGCTTAAAAATAATATATCTGCTGTTATCACCACCAATTATGATACTCTTCTTGAAAACATAATAGGATTCAAACCACTAATAGGTAATGATATTTTGCTATCAAATCCTTATGGTGCATTATATAAAATTCACGGTTGTGTATCAGATCCTTCTAAAATAATTATATCTAATGAAGATTATAGTAGGTCAAAAAGCCAGGATGAACTTATAAGGGCTCAACTACTTTCTCTTTTTATACATAATCCGGTTATTTTTCTAGGGTATGGAGCGCAGGATGAAAACGTGAATAATATTTTAAAAACTGTTTTTAAATATACTGAGTACAATACTGATGCTTTCAGAAAAATTAAGGAAAACTTTCTTATTGTCGAGTATGAGGCTAATTCTCAGAATGAAGAAATATCTGATTATCATTTAAAAATCGAAGATATTCCAATACAAGTTAAGAAACTTCAAACAGACAAATATTCTTCGCTGTATAAAGAACTAATTGAAGCTAAGTACCCAATATCTGCAGTCGATATACGTAAAGTTCAGAATATAATGTCGGACATTATTACGACAGCAAAGTCTTCGGATAAAAAATCAATACGAGAAGTTATAGTTGTCGATTCTCATGAAGAAATTAATAATGAGGATCGGGTACTAGTGATAACATATGGTAACAGGGAAACCGCTAATACGATTAAGCAGACCGTTTTTAAAGAAAAGCTAATACCTGAACATATGTCGGTAAGCGACTTTATAAACAATTATTTTGAGATAATAGATGAAAAAAATAGAGAAAGAATAAAAGTAATTGATCGTTTGACAATTGCAAAAAACGTTTACTTTCCAATCTTAGGTTTTAAAAAAATATATTCTAAATTAAAGTACTCATCAAAAATTGAGCAGATACAAAGAGATATCTTAGATAAATTTGTCAAGAAAACACCAAAGAATTTTACAAGACATATATCTATTGAAGATATTTATAAAGATTCAACTATTGCTACATCCAATAAACATTCGACTCTAGTATTTAACGTCTGGCATAACAATATTCCCCTTGAAAACTTAGAACTTTTTTTAAGGAATTATGATGAAGATAAGGGAGACTCAAAATATAGAAGGTTAATTGCCCTATATGATTACAAGAAATACAAGTAATATTCAATATCAATGATAATTTTAACTTTTATATGTTCACTAATTTTTATTGTATGTATAGTTTTAATATTCTATAAGTTAGTATCAAAATATGTTTTTTTAACACATCATAGAAGGATAGATTTTTTTATAATAGGAATTATATTAGCCTCTTCGGCAATTATTATTTATAGTCTTGCTACTGTTAATCATCTCATAGAAAATCCAAATGTCAATGAAGAAGGAAATATTGAATATTTAGGCACTTTAGGAGATTTAGTAGGAGGTTTAATAAATCCTGCTATCGCGGTACCGGCAACTTTACTGACTTTTCTAGCATTTTGGGTTCAGTATAAAGCCAATGATGAAGTTAGAAAGCAATTTGATCTTCAAAAATTTGAAACTGAACTCAATTTAAAAATAACTATTTTGAGACAGGAAATTACTGAACTTACACTTCCTGCAATAAGTAAGAAAAATTATGAGGGTAGGGAGGTAATGTATCAATTGGATAAGGAACTAAAGTTTATATTTTTTTTAGTAAAAAACACTACAAAATTGACTGATAGTAAGACAATACTATCATTATCGTATTATATTTTTTTTAAAGGAAGATTATTATTTTTGAAAAATATCAACAAACTTTCTATAAAGCATAACGTATCGAAAAAAGAGCTTTTGGATGTCGAAGAAGTCATTTCTAAAATTTATACGGCATTTAAAATTGATTTTAAAAGTATATCAAAAGATATCAGCGGTGAAATTCATATCTTAGACCAAATGTCACTTCTAAGTCAAGCTTTGGATAAGGGGTTTAAGATAAGTGAGTTACATGATGATTTTGCAGATTATAAAGGAATTTATTATCTGTTCTCAGATATTTACTCCTATAATCTTTATCACTTGCCCTTTAAAGGTCACGAGACTAAACTCTCACTTTTGTTTAGACAAATATTTAATATAGTGAAATTTGTTGATAATGTTGATACTCTTACATATGAACAAAAACGTGGTTATTTAAGAACCCTTCGAGGAGTGCTTTCAAACTACGATCAACTTCAAATTTTTTATAATTGGTATTCTGAAACCGCTACTAAGTGGGAAGATAATGAAAATAAATTTTTAACGGACTTAAGAATGATTCATAATATTCCAGTTGATTTTTTGATTGATGACTTTAAGCTTGAAGATATTTTTTCTAACAGAAACTTTAAGTTTGAAAAAGGAAGGAAAACTTCAGATTCTTTGTTTGAAAACGTAGAGATATACTCGGTGCTTATATAGAATTAATAATTTGGCATCATATATTAAATCTTCTACTTTTTCCCTTCCGTTTTCTCGTACTCCTCCACAAAATAACCCGGTGGCATTCCCGTTTTCTTTTTGAACGCGGTCACAAAGTGCTGCGCTGTGCTAAAGCCCGCCTCGTCGGCCAGTGCACCGTTGGTGTATTTACGGATCTGCGGTTCCGCCTTTAGACGCGCGACCAGGTAATCAATCCGTAAGTCGTTGATATAGTTAATAAAACTCTTGCCACGGCGCACATTAATTACCTTTGAAAGGTACTTACTGTTAGTGTCAAAAGTTTCTGCCAGCTTTGTGGCTGTAATGTCCTTTTTCAGGAAACCGTGCCTGCGCTCGAACCCTTCCAGCTGCCGTACGATGTGATTGACGATGACCGGATTGATATCCAGCGTGTCGTTGGTAGGGTATTGCGTATCAGTAGCTGCCAGAGGTTCGTTTTTTAATAATTCCTCAAACCGCCTGCGGTACTGTTTGCGCAGCGTTTTGTGCCTGTAGAACAATAACCCGAAACCAAGCACAAGAACGATTACCGTGGCTTTCAAAGCCATTCCAAGGCCCTGGCTGTGTTTCAGTTGACCCTGTATCTGCTTTTTCTCGGATAGCAGTTCGGTAGTGTCGTATTCCTTGTATACTTTCTTGATCAGGTACCGGAATTCCTTACCCAAAACGCTGTCTGCCTGCAGGAGCCGGTCTACGTATACCAACTCCTGGCTGGGCATCTCCTTCTGGTTATAGTACTTTATGAGGTATTCATAACTGCGCCTGAGGTCGGGACGCAGGAACTTTTTGGTAAGGAAAATGGTATCTACTTTCTTAAAATGCAGCGCCGCCGAATCCAGGCTGCCTAATTCCCAATAGGCTTTCCCCAAGTTAAAGTGCGCAATCGACTCATTGGCATAATCCCCGTCTTTCTGTATTTGGGGCAGGGCATAGGTGAGGTGTTTTACCGCAGCGCTGTAGTTACTTTTTTCCAGCTCAATAACTCCCTGTGCGCTCTCCAGGTAGGGAAGCAGGTCCTTGATACGCAGCCGAGCACTTTCAGCCAGTGCGAGCCGGCAGGTCTCCTTTGCCTTTTCCAGGTTGCCGACAAAGGTATAGCATACCGTCAGGCAGTGCAGGGACTTAAGGTAGGGAAGGGGTTCCTCTTTTTTGAAATACGCAATACATTCATTAAAAAGGGAAATGGCCTCGTGGTAATAGCCCAGGTAGTATTTGATTTGGGCGATACTGTATTTGACCTTGTTCTTCAAATAATCGTCTTTGGTAGCGACTAAATAGCTGTTCGCCCTTATGTAATTGTCGAGCGCCATCTGGTGACTGTTGCGCTGGTAGTATACAATACCGCGTGTGAGGTAGGCATCACCGATAAGGTCATTGTCCCCGGATTGCCGGGCGGCGGCAATCAGGCTGTCGGCGTATACCAGCCGGAGTTTTTCGGGGCACTCATGCAGCATTTCCCTGTAGGCAAAAACAATCTCGGGAGCATTATTTTCCTGTTTGGCTTTACGCAGGTAGTCTTCCAGATAGGGCCAGGCTTTTTGGGTTCCCTGATACAGATCGATCTGTTGCAGCATAGCATCATAGGAAAGGTTTTCCGATGGCTGTTGGGCAAGGGCTAGTACTGAGAATAAAAGGCTTATAACAAATCCCGTGATTTTCATTTTCATAACATTCTTGATATAGCGGTACGCTATAGTAAGGTGCATGCGATATCATTGGGAGACTGCTTTTCAAATGTACTTTAAACTTTGTTAATAAAAACTTAACAATACGATAAATTTAGGCTGTGGAATTCCCGAATTCCACAGCTGCCATACCGGAATGGCACAGCCAAACAGTTGTGACCCTTGGTGATGTAAAATAGATTTGTCCTGAATTCAAAAGCGAAAGGGAACCTCAAAAATTTCCTTGTTCCGCTCCCCGGGCGAATGGAACTGAATAACTGATTCAGGAACATTAAACGTTACATCATGAAGGTATTTGCTTCAACTACATTAGTATTACTACTGGCCAGCTGCAGCCCTGATGGCATTGCACCTGCACAACAGGAGTTATCCGCTTCGGACCTCTCGCATAAAAATGCGACTGCCTTACCGGCAAACCCGTCCAACCCTGAGGACTTTATCGGAACCCTCTATGCCGAACTGCTACAGCAATACGAACTCTTAAATACCAAACCCGCCACCATACCGCTACTGATACAGCAGTGTGAGACGCTTGCCTGGGCGAATGCCGATTTCCTCGCCCTGGAAGACCTTTCGGCCTACGATCCAATCAGCGTCGCCGATGTACAGGCATACCAGAATATCAACACAGCCGACCTGCGTTCCCATCTTTCATCAGGTTACAGTACTGTTGCCAAAGACCTGTATGTGGCACTTGGTGCCGAGCTGACGGCGGTCAAAGCCAATGACGGCACCTATCAGGAAGCCTGCCAGGCTATCATGGCGACCGAGGCATTGATTATTGCCGCACCTAACCTTACGGCAACCGAACGCCATGCCATGCTTATGGCGGCTTCCATAATGCGCAACGCCGTATATGAGGACGGACGAAAAAGAAAAAGGGACCGTGACTGGGAGTGGATGACAGGTCACTTTGCTGCTACTGCCAACGGCGCACTGGAATCATCCCCACAGGCCTTACTACTGTCCTTTGTGACCGATCTGTATAACAACTGACTGTTGCTCCCGGAGGTTCGCTTCCGGGTTTTTTATTTAAAATTACTGCCATGGTACTGATTACAGCTTTAAGGGATAGCGGACTTCAGGTTCGCCGCCTGCAATTGCGGGGCGATGCTTTTGTGCTGGCTTTCCTGTATGGGGTGCAGTATTTCCGTTACCATATCATTGTGGTAAGCGAGGGACAGCTTCAGGTAAACAGCGGCACCCAGGACTTAATAGCCGTAGCGATGGATGTTTGTATAGTACCGCCGGACAGTTATATGAAAGCTGCAGGCGGACAGACGGTAAGGGTCTGGCTTGTCCGTTTTACCGAAACCTACCTGAGACAGACACTCTATACTGCCCGCAACACTACACTTACCGTGTTGCTGGAGCGAGAGGAACTGTATAGCCTCAAAGCCGATGAATTCCACTTTCAGGTCATCTGCCAGCTGCTGTTATTGCTGGAGAAACACCAGAAGCAGGGCACATCCCAACACGCCGAAACTATTACAACCCTTACTTTTAACCTGCTGCTGAACTGTCTGTTGGAGCTGCGGGAGCATACTGGATCCCGGTTCACGAATGCTGTCAAGCGTAAAGAGCAACTGACCATCGCCTTTCTACGCCTTGTGGAACAGCAGGCCGGCATGCACCATGACGTTGGCTATTATGCTGATGTCCTCTGCATGACGCGGGGCAACCTGACCAAAACCGTCAGGCAGCTCACAGGAAAGAGCCCAAAGATATTGATTTCGGAAGCCCTTGTCCGTCTGGCAGAGGAACTATTGGACGGTAGCGAAGCACCGGTCTACAGTATTGCCGAGGCGCTTCATTTTGGTTCCTCGTCTGCCTTTGTCAATTTTTTCCGCCACCACACCGGGCTAACCCCTGAAGCCTACCGTAACCGAAAAAACCGATAGCCATGAGTACCGCGCGCACCTATTCACTGGAATGGCTGGATGCCCTGATCTCGGTCACCCTTAATGCCGCACGACCGTACCGCAGGGAACTGCGCACGGAGGATATTGCCCTTTTGCTGGAGAAGGTTTCCGTGGAAAGCCAGCAGGTGGAGCAGGAGCTCAACGATAAGGTATTTGCCCTTTATAAAGATAACCAGGTACGCCACCTCGTCCAAAAATACCATACTGCCCTGACCCACCTGAAAGAACAGGCTATGGGCTATCTAAAGGGGGAGTCTGCTGCCGGCGCTGACCCGTTTACGGAACTGGAGGAGCGTATCGTGAGCTCCCTTAGTACTTTACTTACGTTTATTGAGCAGCGGTATTCCCATTACCTGTCGCCAGCTACTGAAGATTTGCCTGCAATGCCTTCAGTTCAATTTAAACCGTCCAATGACCGGATGAAAATATACTGCAACCTTTCCGGCGACCAGCTCGCCCTTATGCTACGGGCTGCCGATGAGGCCCAGGTGCTTAAAGCCCGCTCGATGAATGCCGTCTTCAAAGCTATAATCCCGCACCTGGCCACTGCCCAGCGCAATGAGCTCTCCGCAGATGCCATCCGAAGTAAGGCCTACAATCCCGAGGAACCGGACCGGGCAGCGTGCATCAATGCCCTGGAAAACATGATACGGAAAATTAAGGACTACTGAGGAACAACTTGGGGCACAAGTGAAAGTTGTTCTTTTACAGGCCAATCCCGACATGTAATTTCGGTACTGTAAAATGAGTTTAGCGGTGTTGCCGCAATGAAGATGATGAATGTTGAACGAAAAAAACAACGCTTATGTTTACCGAAATTACATGGGCTGCCTACCTGAGGGTTACAGCCGCCGCACTTTTTATCTACTACACCATCCTGCTGCTGAAATTTTACTTTCCGCAGATCAGGGCCGCCGCCGGTGCAGGTGCACCTTTCCATTCCATGGGCAACGCTGGTCCGGCAGAACCCAATGCCAGATCCGCCATTATGGAGGGCGGTGGCAACCTGACCCCAGCAGGGGAGTTCCCACAGCCGGTTACCGATTATGAGATTATCGAGGAACTGGTAGACCGTGTCAAGAAAAGCCTTATAGAGGCTTTTGAGAGCAAGGCAGACCAGCAGACCGTAACAAACGGCCTAAAAGCCATCGTCAACGATTATCCCCTCCTGGGCCAATCGACCTTCCGCCCCTCAATCAACGAGTTCATAGCCACGGAAAGCCAGCAGCACGGTTTCACCTTTATGAATGAAACACTGGCCGAAACCCTTTGGCAGAAAGCATAATCATAGCGAAGGCTATGCCCCCGTTCGTCCCGCAGCAGTAAGAGGAGGTGACAGAAAGGAGGGGATGGCAACGGCGGATGGCCTTCGCTTATTTTCCACTAAAAATATTCTGTTATGAAAACATATATCAACAGGACACTACCGCTGTGTGTATTGCTTGTGGTGCTGGGATTCCCATATGCTTCTTTTGCACAGGACGGAGTCGCCGGTATCAACGAGGCCAACCAGCAGGTGAGGAGCTATTTTGATGCGGGCACTGACCTTATGTATGCCGTTGGCGCCATATTGGGGCTGATCGGCGCGGTAAAGGTCTATCAGAAATGGAACGCGGGTGACCCCGATACCGGTAAAGTAGCCGCCTCATGGTTTGGCAGCTGTGTCTTTCTGGTCGTAGTTGCCACAGTCATCCAATCCTTTTTCGGGATCTGACCATGGGCAGCCTGTACAAAGTCAATAAGGGTATCAACCAGAGTATTGAATTCAAAGGGCTTAAAGCGCAGTACATCTGGTACCTTGGCGGGGGCGTCATCCTTCTTATGATTGTCTTTGCTGCCCTCTTTATCGTTGGTGTTCCCTCACTTATCTGTGTGGGGCTGATCGGGATACTGGGCACCGTACTGGTCGTCAAAATCTATGCAATGAGCCGAAAATACGGTGAGCATGGCATGATGAAAGCCCTGGCCCGGAAACAGCTGCCCAAAACGCTCAAATGCTACAGCCGAAAGGCGTTTATGCAATCCAAATAATATGTCATGGAGAAAACAATCGAACAGCTGCTGCCGCTTCTGGATGTGCGGCAGGGCATCATCATATCCAAACAGGGCGATGCTACCCTGGGGTTCCGTGTGGAACTGCCGGAGCTCTTTACCTTATCGGATCCGGAGTACGAGGCCTTCCACCAGGCATGGCTGAAAGCCTTCCGCGTGTTGCCCAGGCATACCGTACTGTGCAAACAGGACTGGTTCATACACAGCGGGCATACCCCGGATTTTACAAAGGAGAGTTTTCTGGATCGCAGCAGCGAGCGCTTCTTTAACGAGCGCCCGTTCCTGGACCACAGCTGTTACCTGTACCTTACCAAAAAACCGGTAGGCAGGAAAAATGCGACCTCGCTGTTTTCCAGCCTTACGCGCCCTGCGCTCCTTCCCAAAGAGACACTGGGGGCACAGGCCCTGCAGGATTTCAGGGATGCCTGCGGGCAGTTCCAAAGGATATTGCAGGACAGCGGTTTTGTCAAAATGTTGCCATTAGGAGATACCGATATCTACAGCGAAGCCCACAGGGTGGGGCTTCTGGAACAGTATTGTACCCTGAGCAAGAGCAAGGGCGAATACCTGTATGGTGATGTCGCCTTTGATGACGGCCTTCTGATCAACGGGAAATATTCCCAGTTGTACACCTTGGGGGAGGCTGCCAACCTGCCCTCACTCTGTGGCCCCAGGATCACCTATGACCGCTATTCGACCGACCGTACGCCCTTCAGTGTGGGGTTTGCCTCGCCGCTGGGGCAACTGCTTTCGTGCAACCACCTGTACAGTCAATACCTGTTCTTTGAGGATGGTGCCAAAACCCTGCAGCGCATGGAAAGCAAAAGGCTGCGCCTGCAATCCCTTTCGGCCTACAGCCGTGAGAACCTGATTGCCCGGGATGCCACCAATGATTTCCTGAACGAAGCGATCAGCAAACAGCGCCTCCCGGTAAAGGCACATTTTAATGTGCTGGTCTGGACTGACAGGAAAGAGGAACTGAACGACCTGAAAAATAAGGTGTCATCAGCCCTTGCCCAAATGGATGCCGCTGCCAAGCAGGAGACCGTGGGGGCGCCACAGATCTGGTGGGCAGGGCTGCCGGGCAATGCGGCGGACTTTCCCATGAACGACACCTTTGACAGCTTTGCCGAACAAGCCTCCTGTTTTCTGAATCTGGAAACCGGCTACCGCAGTTCTACCAGCCCGATGGGCATCCGCCTGGGTGACCGCCTGACCGGGCGCCCCGTGCATGTGGATATCAGTGATGAGCCCATGAAAATGGGCATCTGTACCAACCGCAACAAGTTCATACTCGGTCCTTCCGGCAGCGGCAAATCCTTTTTTACCAACCATATGGTACGCAGCTACTACCAGCAGGGTACCCATGTGGTTCTGGTAGATGTGGGTCACAGTTACAAGGGGCTTTGTGATATGGTAGGCGGATACTATTTTACTTATGAGGAGCACAACCCCATCCGGTTCAATCCTTTTTATATAGGGGAAGGCGACCGGCTGGATACTGAGAAGAAGGAAAGTATCAAGACCCTGCTGCTGGCCTTGTGGAAAAAGGATACGGAGACTTTCCGCCGCAGCGAGTATGTGGCACTTTCCAATGCGCTGCAGCTGTATTACGAGAAACTGGAGGCTAATACGGCGCTGTTCCCCGGCTTTGATTCCTTTTACGAATTCCTTCGGGATGATTTTACCGCTGTATTACAGCAGGATAAGGTCAAGGAACGCGACTTTGATATCGGGAATTTCCTGTATGTGCTGCGCCCTTACTACCGGGGCGGTGAATTCGATTACCTGCTGAATGCTACAGCCAACCTGGAACTGTTGCAGGAACGCTTTATCGTTTTTGAACTGGACAACATCAAGGACCATCCCATACTATTCCCAGTGGTGACCATCATCATCATGGAGGTGTTCATCAGCAAGATGCGCAAGCTGAAAGGGATACGAAAGATGATACTGATTGAGGAGGCGTGGAAAGCAATTGCCCGTGAAGGCATGGCCGAATACATCAAGTACCTTTTTAAGACGGTGCGTAAATTCTTTGGGGAGGCTATTGTGGTGACCCAGGAAGTGGAGGACATCATTTCTTCCCCCGTGGTCAAGCAGGCAATTATCAACAACAGTGATTGCAAGATATTGCTGGACCAGCGTAAGTACCAGAACAAGTTTGACCAGATACAGGAACTGCTGGGACTGACCGAAAAGGAAAAGGCACTGGTGCTCTCGGTCAATAAGGCCAATGATCCCGATAAGCATTACAAAGAGGTGTTTATCTCCCTTGGCGGGGTACTTTCCAAGGTGTACCGCACTGAGGTATCCCTGGAGGAATATTATGCCTATACCACCGAGGAAAGCGAAAAGGTTAAGGTGCAGCAATACGCCGCCCGCTTCGGTGGGGATGTGCGCAGGGGTATCGCAGCCTTAGTGCAGGAACTACACGAGAATAAACCTAAATGAAACGCTATGAAAACAATTGCAAAATTAATGGTCTGCCTGCTGCTGCTCAGTAGTATCGAGGCACGGCCGGCGACCGCCGCGCCGCCCATTTTTGGCATCATCCGCGCCGCAGTGGTAAAAGCGATTAAGGCAATGGACCTTAAAATCCAGAAACTGCAGAACAAGACCATCTGGCTGCAGAACGCCCAAAAGGAAATAGAGAATACCCTTTCGAAGGTAAAACTGGATGAGATCTCCGACTGGACCAAAAAACAGAAGGAACTGTACCAGGAGTATTACGATGAGCTCAAGGCGGTCAAGTCCATTATCACCCAGTACCAGCGCATCCGCGACATTACCGACAAGCAGGCCCGCCTGCTCTCGGAATACCAGCGTGCCTGGCAGCTCTTCCAACAGGACGCGCATTTTACCGCGGACGAACTCGACTACATGGAGGAAGTATACGGCGGCATCCTTGCCGAGAGCCTTTCCAACATGGAGATGATCTTTATGATTATCGAATCCTATACCACCAGCATGAGTGATGCCCAGCGCCTGGAACTCATCAATGAGGCAGCGGACCAGATTGACCGCAACTACGACGACCTGAGTCGCTTTAACGGGCAGAATGTGCTTCTGAGCCTGCAACGTGCCAAGTCCTCAAAAGACGTGGAGCAGTTGCGTAGGTTGTACGGCAGTGTACACTAAAACAATACCGCGATGAAAACACTATTAACTACAATCATCCTGCTGTTGTCCTTTGTATTGTCAGCCCAGTCTGGTCGTGATCGGGTCATGCTGCAGCAGATTGCAGCCCTTAAGACCTACGGCAACTACCTGAAAAAAGGCTACCGTATCGCCCGTGACGGGTTAAATTTTATCGGAGAGCTGAAGGACGGCGAGCTGAACCTGCACAATCTGTTTTTTGAGGGGCTGGATAATGTAAGCCCATTTGTGCAGGACTATCCCAAAGCAGGTGCCATTGTCACGATGAACGCCCGTATTACCGAGCTACAGGAAAAACTCTCCGGCCAGCTTGACGATGCCCTTTTCTACGGGAATGAGAAAGACTATATCCGAAGGGTGATCACGCGCGTGCTGGAGGGCTGTGCTGATGACCTTGAGGAGCTGGAGGCCGTGCTGTCCCAAACCGGCTATACGGCTCATGATGCCGAGCGCATTGACCGTATTGACGTGCTGTATGCCAATACGGAAGACCGCTACCGCTTTGCCCGTGACTTTTACGATCAGTGCCTACTGCTGGTAAACGGTAGGGCACGCGAAGCCCGAAACATACAACAGAGTGAACGCCTGTATAACCTAAATCCATAACTATGAAAGTACTTAGAAAACTACTGTTTGCCGGCTTGATGTTTTTAATTACCGTCCAGGGCAACGCCCAGGTACAGGAACTCAAGCAGCTCGCACTGAATATCGAAAAACTGGCACAGTTCAGGGCCATACTCAAAGACATGAAGGAAGGTTATGAGATACTGACCAAGGGGTACAACACTGTAAAGGACCTGACCCAAGGGAATTTCGACTTGCACAAGACCTTTTTGGATGCACTGCTGCAGGTCAGCCCTGCGGTACGCAATTATAAAAGGGTGGGGGAGATTATCGATTACCAGGTGGAACTGGTCGGAAATTCGGGCCGCCACCGCAACAAACTGCAGTCCAGCGGGCTTTTTGCCCCTGAGGAACTTGAGTATTTCACGCAGGTATACGACCGCATCTTTCGGGAGAGCCTGCGCGATCTGGAAGAGCTGACGGCGGTACTGACCGCCGGGGAGCTGCGCATGTCGGATGAGGAACGCCTCGCGGCCATCGACAGGATCTATCTCTCGGTGCAGGAAAAATGCCTTTTCGTAAGGGATTTCAATTCGCAGACAGGGATACTCGCTCTGCAACGCGGCAGGGAAGCCCATGATGTGGAAGCCCTTAGACTATTGACCCAAACCAACCCTTGAACTGATTGTTATGGTTATTAAATCTCAAAAAAAATTATGGGGCATGGCAGCAGTAATGCTGTTACTTCCCGCTGTAGGCTACAGCCAGTCCATGGCAGAGGAGATGAATGGCCTTCACGACGTGCTGGACCAACTGTACGATGAGATGATGCCCCTGTGCAGCGACCTTATCGGGATATCACAGGGTATTGCCGGTTTTGCGGCCCTGTTCTACATCGCCTCAAGGGTATGGCGGCACCTGGCCAATGCGGAGCCCATCGATTTCTATCCGCTGTTCCGTCCCTTTGTGATCGGTTTCTGCATCATTTCCTTTCCGCTGGTCATCGCCATCATCAACGGCATTATGAAACCCGCAGTCACCGCTACCGGTACCATGGTGGAGAATTCCAATGCCGCTATCGAGGAACTGTTACGCCAGAAGGAGGAAGCCATCAAGACCACGGATGCCTGGCAGATGTATGTTGGGGAAGACGGTAGCGGGGACCGGGAACGCTGGTACAAATATACCCACGAGGAGGATTCCGGATCGGGGGAAGGGCTGATCGAGAGCATCGGCAACGACATCAAATTCGCCATGGCCAAGGCTTCCTACAATTTCAGGAATTCGGTCAAGGAATGGATGAGTGAGGTACTGCGTGTCCTTTTTGAGGCTGCCGCCCTGTGCATCGATACCCTGCGTACGTTTCAACTGATCGTCCTTGCCATATTGGGACCACTGGTATTCGGGTTGGCTGTCTTTGACGGCTTCCAGCATACCCTGACCGTTTGGCTGGCCCGCTATATCAACGTATTCCTGTGGCTGCCCGTAGCCAACATTTTTGGAGGTATCATCGGCAAGATACAGGAAAAGATGTTACAGGTCGACATCGCACAGGTCAATGAGTACGGGGATACCTTTTTCAGCAGGACCGATATTGCCTACCTGGTCTTTATGATCATCGGTATCATCGGGTACTTTACCGTACCCTCGGTTGCTAATTACATTGTACACGCCGGTGGAGGCGGGGCTTTTGGACAGAAGGTAACCAGTATTTTCGGAGGTACCGCCACGGCCGCAGCACGTACCGCTTCCATGGGAGCCGGTATGGCAGCCGACGGGCTTGGGGATGCAGTAGGGAGGATGTCGGGGAGTTATTCCGGCCATGGCAGCAGCGGCCCCTATTTCGATAACGACAATTATATGAAAGATAAAGTAAAAGGCAAAGAATCATGATGTTCACAAAAATTGACAATCTCGAAACCGCCTTCCGCCATGTGAAGACCTTTACAATGGTCGTAGTGGCAGCGAGTGCGCTGGTGAGTGTCTTCGCCCTCTACCAGAGCTACACGACGGTACACCGCCTGCAGGACAAGATCTATGTGCTGGCCAATGGCAAGGCCATTGAAGCCTATGCCTCGGACCGCAGGGACAACATCGCGGTGGAAGCGCGCGACCACGTGCGCAATTTCCATCATTATTTCTTTACCCTTGACCCGGACGACAAGGTCATCCGTGAGAACGTGGCAAAGGCGCTGTATCTGGCCGACAACTCGGCAAAACGGGTGTACGACGACCTTAAGGAAGGCGGGTACTACTCCGGTATCATCTCGGGGAACATCAGCCAGGGCATCACCATGGACAGTATCGTGGTGAGAGTCGAAAATTATCCCTATTACTTCCGCTGCTATGCCAAGCAGCAGATCGTAAGGCCAACCAGTATACTCAAGCGGAACCTGATTACCGAGGGTAACCTGAGGAATGTATCGCGTAGCGACAACAACCCGCACGGTTTCCTGATCGAGCGTTGGCGTACGCTCGACAATAAAGATATCGGAACCGAAAACCGTTACTAGCCATGAACGATAAAAATCGAAATAAAACAGACAGGCCTAGCCTGCCGCAGCACATGCACGCGTTGTGGCTTCGGACGCAACTGGCGTGGGTGGAATGGATGGAAGCCAAGGCAGCGCGGCTTTCCCGAAAAATGCAGTACCTGTCCTTAGGCCTTTTTATGTCCTTATCCGCAGGCTTTTGTGCACTGATGTTCTTCGGAGGCCTTGGTAATATAATAGGCTTTACAGCAAAACCGGAGGCTATCCGTAGTGTTGCCGCCCCGCGGATCAGCAGTCCCAAAGTGGCGCCTGATGATTCGGTGCTGCAGGAAAGGCTTGCTGCCTTCCAGCACTACTGGGACAGCCTTTCACAATCCGCATCCGGACGAAAGACCCGCGACAGTTTGCTGCAGGCCCGGCCGGGACTGCTGGACAGCATCAGTATAGCCGAACAATTAATCGCAACTCAAAAACACGATTCTGATGAAAAACAATGAACCCGCACCGATGCGCAGGAAAAGAAAAATCCTCTGGCTCCTGCCGCTTTTACTGCTTCCCTTTACCACGCTCTTCTTCTGGGCTATGGGAGGGGGAGCACCGACCACTGCTGAGGGACAGCCCAAACGCGGCTTTAACCTGAAGCTGCCTGCTGCCAACCTGGAAGATGAAGCATCCTTCGATAAGATGCAGTATTATGACAGGGCCGCACAGGATTCCAGCAAGATCAATGACCTGAGGAAAAAGGATCCGAACTACTCGTATGACACCCTTAACGAAATGACCGATTCGGTTAACGGTACCGGCAGGCGCAGTGGGCTCTCCATAAGCAATTTCCAGAGCCCCCAAGAGAAAAAAGTCTACGAGCGTCTGGAAGCACTACAACGTGCTGTCAGTACAACTCCCGAAGCCAAAAGAATACCACCTGCTGAAACCGCTTTTAAGCTACCTGTAGCCGCTAACAGCCAGAGCAGGGCATTGGAGGACATGTTGCAATCCATGGAAACGGCATCGGAGCCGGACCCCGAACTGGCACAGATAGGAGGTATGCTGGAAAGTATTTTGGATATACAGTATCCTGAGCGCGTGCAGCAGAAACTGCGTGAGCAGTCCAAAAGCAACAGGGGCAGGGTCTATGGCATTACCACAGAACGGGACGAGGAGGTGGTATCCAGCATAGCACCACAACAGTCACATAAAGTGGCCTTTGCACCCACCACTGTCCATACCGGTTTCTACGGCCTTGATGAAGTGACCACGGAAACCTTTCAGGACAATGCGGTATCGGCGGTCATTGCCGAGACACAGACTGTGGTCAACGGCGCTACGGTTAAAATGGAACTGGCCCAGGAAATCTACATTAACGGTCAGGTGATCCCAAAAGGCACTTTTGTGGTGGGTACCGCCTCCCTGAAAGGAGAGCGCCTTACCATCGAGATACAAAGCATCCGACACGGCAATTCCTTATTCCCGGTGGAGCTTGCCGTATACGACCTGGACGGGCTTGGGGGCATTTACATACCCGGAGCCATCAACAGGGATGTCGCCAAAGCCTCGGCAGACCGCTCCATGCAGACCCTCGGGGTTACCACCCTGAGTGATTCGTGGAGTGCCCAGGCAGCAGGTGCCGGTATTGAAGCGGCCAAGGGGCTCTTCAGCAAGAAAGTGAAGCTGGTGAAAGTGACCCTTAAAAAAGGCTACCGTATCCTGCTCAAAGATGAAAAACAAGACGAGTAATCCAAATAATCAGACTATGAAGACAACGTTTATTTTAAGATGTGTGCTGATGCTGCTACCTATTAGCCTCTGGGCACAGTACAGCGGTTCGGCCCTGCCGGCTAATAGGGAAATCGGCATTTCCGAACAGCAGACTACCAGCCTTTTGTTTCCGTACCGTATCCTGAGCGTGGACAGGGGCAGTAGGGACATACTGGCCCAAAAACCAAAAGGGCTTGAGAATATTTTGCAGATTAAGGCGGTGCAGGAAGAATTCCTGTCGTCCAATCTGACGGTGGTCACCGCGGAAGGGAAACTGTATAATTTCCTTGTGTACTACGAAGCCTGTCCCTACTACAGCGCCTATGACTTTACGGGCAAGGGCACAGGAGAGGTTGTCGCGGAGCATACGGACAATGCCGCACTGCTTGATGCCCTGGCTTCCAAAGCCTATCATGACCGGCACCGTATCCGACTAAATGAAAGCGATAACGGCATAACCCTGTCGGTTACCGGTATGTTTGTGGAAGAGGAGTATTTCTTTTACAGGATCACCATAGAGAACGCTACCAATATCAGCTATACCATAGACAAGCTTCGCTTTCTGATCCGTGACCAGAAAAGGAGCAGGCGCACTGCTTCGCAGGACATTGAGATCACCCCGATAACGGTATGGGAGCCTACAGAAAAGGTACCGCCCAATGCCCTGAAGACCTTTGTGGTGGTACTGCCCAAGTTCACCATACCGGATAAAAAGAACCTGTTTGTGGCACTGACCGAGGCATCGGGTGGCAGGCACCTGCAGCTGAAGCTGCGCAACCGCAAGGCAACGCAGGTGGTACCGCTTCCGACTTTTAATGAATAACTAAAATGATGTATTATGAACGAACGTAATTATGATTACCTGAAAGACCAGGTAAAATACACCGGCTTCGGGGAAGCCCTGGAGGGTGAACTGAAGCAGCAGATGGAAAAGCAGCAACCCACTTTCAGCCTGAAGCATGATGCCTCTTACGGAGAGGATAAGGTGAGTGCGGAACTGAGTTTCAGGAAATCGGAACAGACCGACCTGTATTTTTTCAATTCCTATAAGGTCAGCCTTCAGAAGGAGGGCAGGCCGGAATCCCTGGAGCAGACCTTTTACATCAATAAAGGCAACAACATCACCCTGAAGGAAGCCTACAACCTTATGGAAGGAAGGGCAGTGAACAAGGACCTGACCAGTAGGGAAGGGGAAGTGTATAACGCGTGGGTTTCTTTGGATTTCAAAGATACCGACAACAACGGCAACTTCAGGCTGAACCACTACCATGAGAACTACGGCTATGACCTTGAGGCTGCAGTGGGCAAACATCCCATAAAAGAGCTGGAAAATCCCAGCCATAAGGAAGACCTGATGAATTCCCTGAAAAAGGGGAATCTGCAGTCGGCTACCTTTATCAGGGACGGTCAGGAGGTAAAACAGTACCTGGAAGCCAATCCGCAGTTTAAGACGGTCAATGTTTACGATGCGGACAAAAACAGGCTGGACATGCGCCAAGGCAAAGAGCAGCAGCAGGGCGAGAAACAAGGGCAGTCGGCCAAACAGGGTCGCGGGCAATCCGCCAAGGGCGCTGACGAGGACGCAGCCGAAGAGGCGCAAGAAAAGAAACAACGCCGTAAGGCACAATCCATGTAACTGAGTATGAATCCCCTGTCAGTATTCCTGCGAGGCAGCCAGAACGATTACCGTATCAGCAGCACCCACATCGGGGTTTTTGCCGCCTTGGTGCAGTACAGCGCTGACAGGGGTCATATTAATCCCTATCGGGCCTACAGCTATGAGATCATGAAAATAGCCCGGATATCCAGCCTGAAAACCTACAGCCGCTGTATGCAGGACCTTAATGCCTATGGCTACTTGAAGTACGAGCCCTCCAAGAAAAAGAACCTAGCCAGTAAGATTTCTTTCTTGGAGTCGAATAGTGTTATGTAGCCCCGAAAGGGGCTTTTTTTTGCTAAATAGTATTGCGATGGAAATGAAAACGGATTTTAGCAATTCAAAACTGACCCCTGAGAAAGCCAGACAGATTTTGAGATCGGAAGGGCTTGATGTATCTTTAGATCAAGCGATGCGCATATTGTTTTTTTTAAGGAAATTAGCTAATATAGCCGTATCGAACCATTTAAAGGAAGGATTATGAACAAGATAGCAGATTTATACGTACGCGTCAGTACAGACGAGCAGGCTGAAAAAGGTTATTCCCAGCGCAACCAGGAAGAAATGCTTCGAAAATATTGTGGTATAAATAATATACAGGTGCGAAACGTAATCTATGAAGATCACTCTGCTAAGACATTTAACAGGCCAAAATGGAAGAAACTTTTAGTCGACCTGAAAAAAAATAAAAATAAGGTAGACCTTTTGCTTTTTTTAAAATGGGACAGGTTTAGCAGAAATGCAGGAGATGCCTATCAAATGATAAATCTTCTTCGTAAACTTGGTGTTGATCCACAAGCTATCGAACAGCCACTTGACCTTTCGATACCGGAGAATAAAATGATGCTTGCTTTTTACCTTGCAGCGCCTGAAGTGGAAAACGACAGGCGAGCGCTGAATACTTTTCACGGACTGCGAAGAGGCAAGAAGGAAGGGCGTCACATGGGAATGGCGCCGTACGGCTACGCTAATAAGGTTGCTGAAGACGGTAAAAAGTATATCGCCCCGGTTCCTGAACAGGCTACAATTTTGGTCTGGGCCTTTGAGCAAATTGCGAGGGAGGCATTCAGTACCGAGTCAATCTATCAGATGGCCAAGGATAAGGGGATGAATATCCATAAAAGTAACTTTTGGGTTATTCTAAGAAACCCTCTTTACTGTGGAAAAATTGTAGTTCCAAAATATAAGGATGAAAAGGAGGTCTGGGTTGAAGGGCAGCATGAACCCATTATAAGCGAGGGACTGTTTTATCGCGTACAAGACGTTCTGGACGGCAAATCCCGAACCTATAGGCCTAAGGCTTTGACAGCCGAAAATTTCCCCTTACGGGGCTTTATTATGTGCCCTCAGTGTGGCCGTAAGTTAACAGGAAGCAAATGTAAGGGGCGGCACAAGTATTACTATTACTATCACTGTGACAAGCAATGTAAATACCGCATTAACTCCGAATTTGCCAATGAAAAGTTTATTGAAGTGCTTAATAAGTACAAGCCGCTTCCACAGATAAAGAAACTTTACTCAGCTGTTTTATTGGAAGCATATCGCGAGCATACGGGTTTTGTGGCCAGTGAGAAGCAAAAAATTCTTACGCAAATATCCGAGTATGAAAAAAAACTTAGTGTTGCCCGTAATCTTTTGGTGACCGAAAAGATCGATGTAGAAGACTACAATCTCATGAAGAACGAGTACAGTACAATTATCCAAAAACTCGAATCGCAATTGGCAGAGACAAATGATGACCGTTCGAATATAGAAAGTCTTATGAATCAAGGTGTTGACAATCTAATTCGCTTAGGTACGACCTATGAAAAAAGCAATCTTGTGGAATCACGTGACCTGATCGGTTTAATTTATCCCGAAAATTTCACATTTCGTGGAAATGATTTCCAAACCGCCCGAGTCAATGAAATTATGCGATGTATTTACCTGGTAAACAATGAATTAGAAGTTAAAAAAAATGGGACAAAAGATGATTTTAATCTTTTGTCCCGAGTAGTGACCTCGACTGGATTCAAACCAGTAACCTTCTGAGCCGTAATCAGATGCGCTATTCAGTTGCGCCACGAGGCCTTTTTGCTTTTTTAGATTTAAATATTCGTGATATTTATCATCCTCATTGCGGGTGCAAATATAGGCAATAATGCGTAACTTGCAAGCTTAAATGAATAAAAAAATACAAAAAAATGACGCTTAATCAGTATATACGTGACGTTCAGGATTTTCCGAAAGAGGGAGTAATGTTTAAAGATATAACACCATTGCTAAATAATCCTAAAGCTGTCCGTGAATGTATGGCTTTGCTTCTTAACAATCTTCGAGACCGTAAAATTGATAAAGTGGTAGGAGTAGAGAGTAGAGGTTTCTTTTTTGCAACGCTATTAGCTTACGAGCTTAATGCGGGTTTTGTTCCTGTTCGTAAACCTAAGAAATTACCATTTGCGACAGTTTCGGCATCATATGAGCTTGAATATGGTACTGATACTCTTGAAGTGCATACTGATGCTATAAAGCCGGGGGATAGGATTCTCATCCATGATGATGTATTGGCAACCGGAGGTACAGCAGCTGCAGTATGCGAACTCGTAGAAAAGCTTGGAGGTGAAATTGTACAGTGTAATTTCCTTATGGAGCTTTCTTTTCTTAACGGTAGAGAAAAGTTAGGTAATAGAGAGGTGTATGCGCCTTTAGTGTATTAATCCAAAGCTCGTGTTGTTACAAAGTACTTCCAGGCTATAATTGCCTTTTGTAATTTTGTTGCTTTGCTAAGGTCCAAGTGCTCTTTTGTGTAATTTGGCAGTAGCCACTTATTAAGTTTGGCAAGTATCTTAAACATAAAACTGGTGTTTGGTACATCAAATATAAGAAAAGGCTGCCTTGTATGGGCAGCCTTTAAGAGTATATTAAAATTACACATTTAATGATTTAGAAATATAGTAGTCTAATGAATATTTTCCCGATCCTAAAAAGATAATTGTAAGTAATGATATTGTATACATATAAGGAATATCTTTTATTGTATTGACATCATTAGCGTGAACAATAAAGTAACCTGTTGCTGTTACCATCATAGCAGGAAGGGCTGCCGCTCTTGTAAATAATCCAATAATTATAAAGAATGGCAAATACACATTAGCCATAATGGCAATAAAATTGTTCATTGTGTCAGGAAAACCAAATGGGTTAGGTATAACTTCAACAGAAGTTACACCAATCCCAATTTTTTTTAGTCCATGAACTACGATAAGTTGTGCTGCAATACCAATTCTGAACAGTAGAATGGCAAAATTATACACAGGATTTTTCATATCTGACGATAGCAGTTTTATGAATAGCTTTTTCATGTTTTTAGTTTTTTTGGTATCCTCCAAAATAATTTACCGGGCTCCATTCTGGTATTGCTTTTGGCTGAGGGACTGCATACGCTCGATACTCGTCATTTGCATATACTACTTTACCATTTACAACAGTTAGCTTCGCTTCCATGTTCAGAATAGTATTTTCCGGAACAGAGAAATAATCGTCAGATAATATTGTGAAATCGGCAAGGTAATTTTTCTTAAGCATGCCCCTGTCGCTGTCCAGATTGATTAATTGTGCGCTACCCTGAGTGAATAATTTAAGCGCAGTAGTTCTGTCCAGTATATTTTCTTCATTCATATATTTTAATCCACCAAGCGTTTTGCCTGTTGTAAGCCAGTAAATTCCTACCCACGGGTTATAACTCGCTACACGGGTACCGTCTGTACCCATACCGACTTTAATTCCCATTTCCATCATCTTCTTTAATGGTACAGTATTGGCTGCCGCTTGTTTGCCATATCTTTTGATGAATGCTTCTCCCTGATATGCCATGCGGTGTTGTATTGCTATACCACCGTTTAAGGCTTTTATCCTTTGAAGGTTTTCAGTAGAAACCGTTTCAGCGTGATCGAAGAACCATAAAAGCCCATTTAGAGGTATTTCATTATCTATTTCTTCAATTACATTAAGAAAGCGGCTTATACTTTCGTTGTATGTAGCATGGATTCTGAAAGGCCATCTGTTTTTTATCAATAAAGAAAGAACAGCTTTAAGCTGACCTTCCATAGCCGGGCTCAGTTCAGGTCTCGGCTTATCGAAATTCTCAAAGTCGCCCGCGCTCATTACAAGGTTTTCACCGCCTCCCTGTACGTGGTATTCCATTTTTGGCATTTTGCCAAATTTTTTAACTCCATCTGAAGGTACATCACAGCCATCTCCAATTTCAACAGAACTTATCCATTTGGTGTAGTCAGCTAATTCATTTCCTGCTTTCTGAGCAAAGAGATAGTAAGGCATACGTACGGTTAATGCATTTTCTTCGCATAGTTTGCCGGTAATGCCATAATCATCGGGATAGTTTTGAAATCCTCCACCGGCGTCCATAATAGCGGTAACACCCAATCTGTTCATTTCACTCATGAACTGTTTGGTTGAGTTTATTTTTTCTTCGGTAGTTAATTCCGGTAATTTAGATAAGGTAGAGTAGAGGATAAAAGCATTAGGTTCAGCTACAAGCATACCAGTAGGATTGCCGTAAATATCTTTTTCTATTAATCCCGCATTTGGATTAGGTGTAGTGGCATCTATTTTCAGAGCTGCTATTCCGGCTTTGTTCAGATAAGCATGTCCGTAAAGATGTAATATAAATGTAGGAACATTCCCCGTAGCTTCGTTAATCTCATCTAGTGTAGGAAGCCTTTTTTCCTCAAACTGATATGCATTCCAGCCACCAACTACGCGAACCCACTGGCCTTGTGGTGTTCTTTGAGCCTGCTCTCTTAGCATTGCCAGTGCTCTTTTTAAGGAACGCACACCATCCCAGCGAAGTTCTGTATTATAAAAGCGGCCACCTCGTATGATGTGCATATGCGAATCAAAAAGTCCCGGGATAATTGTACCTCCTTTGGCGTCTATAACAGTAGTAGTTTTTGTTTTGAGCTTAAGCAAATCGTTGCTACTTCCTGTCTTAATGATTTTTCCATTGCTAACTGCAATAGCTTCAGTAATTGTATTGTTGTTGTCCAGCGTATGTATTTTGGCATTGAACACAATCAGATCAGCTTTTTGGGCATAACCATTAATGACAATTAATAGAAAAAGGATTGGTAAATATTTAGTAATAGTTTTCATGATGGGTATAGATTGGATTAATTTGGAAAGAAAAAAGAGGGCTGTGCCTTAGGGCATAGCCCAACTTTAACCAAGCAAAACCTAAATTTATAATTAGTGTTTTAGCATATCGTGTGCGTATTGAACGCCTACACCATAAGCACCACCATATTGTTTAACAAGATTTGTAACTGCTACATAAGTTTCCTGGCGAGCCCAGTCGCGTTGCAGTTCGAGTAAATATTGTAATGAAGTCATTGGGTGAGCACCTGCCTGTACCATTCTTGTAACTGCCATTTCGTGAGCTTCTTTAGAAACATCGGCGCTTGCATCTGTTATTACATAAACGTCATATCCCTCTTCGATAGCTGATAATGCCGGTCCAACGATACATACACTTGTCCATAATCCTGCAAAAACTAATTTCTTTTTGTTTTTGCCTACAATGGCTTTGTGTGCATTTACATCTTCCCAGGTATTCATGGTAGTACGGTCAATATAACCTGAAGTTGCTTTTGGATAGAATTCCTCAATTTCTCTGAATACCGGTCCGCTAAACGATTTTTCGGCAACTGTAGTTACTACTGTAGCAACCTTAAAAATTTTAGACGCTCCTGCCACAAGTGCAGTGTTATTACGTAATTGATCTATTGGAGTACTTCCTACAGCAAATGCCATCTGGCTTTCATGATCTACCAGTACTAAGGCATGGTTAGTAGGGCTTAATAATGTTGCTCCTGGTTTTTGAGCAAAACCTGTTAATGTTGTTAGAGCTAATGCTAAGGTTAAAACTAAATTTTTCATGATGTTTTAAGAATTAGTGATTAAAATGATTATTGATTTTTATAAATTGTTTTTCGTTGTTACAATCTTACAGGACAAAATTGCGATATCACTAAATCCTGTACATTGAACTAAGACAAGAAAACTATCCGGATGTTTTCTGTTCCTGTAGCCATATATTTCAAAATCGAATCCTTTATTATAAAATATTGAATTTCAATATTTTATAATAAGTGTAGTGATTTTTATTTACGACATAACGTAATTTGTTCAGGCTTCACGAAATAGAGTAACCGATTATTGGATAATAGATATAGAAAAAGGGAACCTTAGAGTTCCCTTTATTGAATCTTTTTATGTTTTAGATATTACTTCGTTAAGTAATGTCTTTTTTTAATTCCAAGTCTTTCCATTTTAGAATTAAGTGTTGTGGGAGGTAAATCTAATAATGCCGCTGCACCATTGGGACCCGATATCTTTCCTTTGGTAAATTTGAGTATCGTTAGTATATACTCTTTTTCAAATTCATACCATGGCTTTATGTCCGATCCGGTTTCAATTTGCTTGCTGGTACTGATCTGGATTTCTTTTATGGTTTTATCGGGAGCTAAAAGGAAAGCTCTTTCCATAGCATGTTCCAGTTCACGTACATTACCTGGCCAATGGTATACTTTTATGGTATTCAGTGCTTTTACGGCAATATTTTTTAATGCTTTTTTATTCTTTAGTGCATAACGCTGAACAAAGAATTTAGCCAGATCGGGAATATCATCAGTGCGTTCTCTTAAGGCAGGTACTTCAATAGGAAATACATTTAGCCTGTAAAACAGGTCGGCTCTGAAGTTTCCTTTCTTTACTTCTTCCTGTAAATCTCTGTTTGTAGCCGCTATTATACGAGCATCTACATTAATATGACCGTTGCTGCCTATGCGTTGTATTTCTTTCTCCTGTAGGGCACGTAATAATTTTACCTGAAGCTCTAATGGCATTTCTCCTACTTCATCCAAGAACAATGTTCCTTTATGTGCCTGTTCAAATTTACCTTTCTTTTGCGCTATGGCTCCTGTAAAACTACCTTTTTCGTGGCCAAACAATTCACTTTCCAAAAGATTTTTAGGTATGGCAGCACAGTTTACTTTTATAAGATGCTTTTTTGATCTTTCTGAGTTTTCATGTATAGCTTTAGCAACAAGCTCTTTACCTGTTCCGCTTTCACCTAATATAAGGACACCACTATCGGTGTTGCTAACCAGTTTAATCAGGCTCCTTACTTTTTGCATAGGCTCGCTATTGCCAATAATACCTAAATCTCCGGGTATTTCCGATACATTTTGAGCATCTTCTTCAATTACCGAATTGGAAGGTATAATGTTTTCAAGAAGTAATATATTAGTAAGCGTGATTCCTAATTGAGGTGACAGTGACTTAAAAACACGAAATGTATTTCTTTCGGGAGTAGAATTCTTTCCAAAGCCAATAAAAGCAACCGCTTTGTATCGTTTTGTAATTATTGATAATGCTATTATACTTTGTGTTTGCCCTTCATAAGTATCTTTAAGAAAGGAGGGAAGTCCGGTTATTTTTGCAAATTCAGTTTTTGTCATAAAAACAGGTTCGGCTGAACTTAAAACCTCATTGAAAATGCCGGAACTATCTTTAAACGCTGCAGATGATAATTTCGAATATTCTGAAGGGAGTATATGATATTGAAGATAAAAATCCTTAGACTTTTCATCTTCAATACAAATACTAAAATGATTGAACCCAAAAGCGTTTTTTAGGTTGTTAATGATCACATCATGAAACTCTTTCCTGGTGCTTACAGATGCCAGGATCTCACTCATGGAAATAATCAAAGATTGTTCCTGTTCTCTTTGCTGTATACGTGCGATTATTTCATTGTAGCTCATAATGACCTGGCTTCTGGTTATAATATGCTAAGGTATAAATTTACCGTTATTCCTGTTTTAGCCATATATCGGCATATTCTTCAGGATGCCTTTTAAATTGAGCATGAACATAAGGACAAAGCGTAATTACCTTTAAATTATTATTTCGGCTGTAGCTTACCATTTCCTGCAAAAGCAGTTTTGCATATCCTTTACCTTCAGTTGAGCTGTCAATTTCAGTATGATATACTGTTAGTTTATCATCACGAAGGCTTATCACCATTTCTCCAATTTTGGTATTGTCTTCATACAGATTGAAGGCTCCGTGTTTTTTTTCATCTATTTCTAATTTTATCTCGGTCATGATAAGTGTTTTTTATATTAATAATGTTCCTGCTGTATACCTAATTTTTTCATTTTTGAATATAGGGTAGTAGGAGGTATTTTAAGTATTTCGGCAGCTCCACCCGGACCAAATACTTTACCGCCACAAGCTTGTAATGTCTGCATTATATGATTACGTTCCATATCTTCCAGCGATTGCAATACTCCGGTTTCTGAAGGAAGTATGTTTATTGCCGTATTGGAAGGCAGGTTTATTTCACTTATTTCATCTCCAAACGCTAAAAGAGTGCTACGCTCTATTAAATGCTCAAGCTCACGTATGTTTCCGGGCCAGTTATACTGTGCCATCTGTTCAAGAACCTTAGGATTAAAGGTTTTAATATCCCTGTTAGCGGCTGCATTAAATTTTTGAAGGAAATGCATGGCAAGTTGGGGTATGTCTTCTTTTCTTTCACGAAGCGGTGGCAATTCAACAGGAAAAACATTTAGCCTGTAGTACAAATCCAGTCTGAATCGTCCTTCAGCTACTTCGCGCTCCAGGCTACGATTGGTTGCAGCAACAATACGAACATCAATTTTTATGGTCTGTTCACCACCAATGCGTTCAATCTCTTTTTCCTGTAGTACGCGGAGTAATTTAACCTGTGCATCCAAAGGAAGTTCGCCTATCTCATCTAAAAATAAAGTGCCGCCATCTGCTTGTTCAAACTTTCCTATTTTACGGGAGTTAGCACCTGTAAATGCGCCTTTTTCATATCCAAAGAGTTCTGATTCTACAAGCGATAATGGCAAAGCAGCACAGTTTACCACTACTATGGGTTTATTTTTTCTGTCCGAATGCTCATGAATCGCATGGGCAACTCTTTCTTTTCCGGTACCGCTTTCACCTGTAATAAGGACAGAAGTTTCTGTAGGGGCAACTATATTTATGCGATTAAGTATTTCTTTAAGTGACTGACTGTTACCAATGATGCCATTAAAGGCTGAAGCTTGCCTGTTTGTATCAGTCAAAGGAGCACTTACCTGATGTTCCAGTGCATATCTGTATCGGGCAATGTCCAGCATTACCAACAGGTCTTTTTCCCTGAAGGGTTTTACCATAAAACCATAAGGTTGTGTCTTTTTTACAGCTTCAAGGGTAGACTGATTGGTATTTGCCGATATGAAAAGAAATGGGGTTTTTGATCCATTTAACTCTTTTGCCAGATCTATGCCGGTTTCACTTCCTTTAAGTATAATATCGAGAAGTACCCAGTCAGGTTTTTTAGCAGCAATCATAGTTCTGGCCTGAGCAGCCGAAGAGGCAATACCTACCACATTGTAACCGCCTTTTTTCAATATCATTTTAAGGTCGTTGGCTACAATGAATTCGTCTTCAACTATCAGTATTTTTTCTTTATTTTCCATCATCATTTAGGCTATAAAGTAGTCTCTCTTTTTATAAAGTTAATTGTTATTATTACACCTTTATCAGATTCTATGCTAAATGTGCCGTCTAACTGTTCGGCAAGACCCATCATAAGATTCATTCCTAACGAATCGCTTTCGTTCGATTCAAAATTTTCGGGAAGTCCAATGCCATTATCTTCAATCCTCAAGAGGTAATGCTCATCCTTTTCTTCAAAAAGTATATTGATTATTCCTTTGTGCTCGGGGAATGCATATTTAATGGCATTACTTATCGCTTCGTTCAAAATAAGTCCCAGCGGTACTGCCTGTGCAACATCCAGTTCTATTTCTGATAATTTAAGCTTGAATTTAATTTTATCGTCATCATCAAAACTGTCTTTTAGGTATTCTGCCAGTTCTTTTATATACCATGACATGTTGATACTGGAAAGATTATCTGTCTGATATAATTTTTGATGGATCAGTGACATGGCATGCATCCTGTGCTGGCTGTTTTGTATGGCTTCCAGAGCATCATCATTATCCAGATAGGCAGATTGTGTATTTAGAAGGCTTATAACAATCTGAAGGTTGTTTTTTACTCTATGATGAATTTCCTTTACAAGCCATTCTTTCTCATCTACAAGACGCTGTAACTTTCTGTTCTGTGTGTTTATCTCTTCCTGCTTTGCTTCGAGTATTGCGTTTGTTTTACGTTTCATGCAATATCTGCTATATAATAATCCTAAGATTATGCATAGTACTATCAGGCTTCCTATAAATATATAGCGTATTACTTTCTCAGTTTTGATTTTTACTTCCTGAAGCTCATTTTTATGCGTGAGCAGCTTAATATTTTCGTCTTTTTTTTCAGTTTCATATTTAAGCTGTAAATCAGCATATTGTTTAGAACTGTTTATGTTGAAGATGGAATCATTAAGCCTTTTGAAATTTTTAAGGTGCTGGATGGCGTCTTTAAAGTTTCCGTTGGCCGAGTCAACTTCAAAGTGAGTTCTTTCTAACTGTGAACGATTATACAAATCATCATTTACAACTGATAGTTTTTTCAGCTCATCAATGTAGGTATATGCTTTTTGTGCCTGACCTGTTTTAAGCAGGTAGTGTATCATTGCATAATACATTTTTTCAACTGCCAGATGATTATTGTTTTGCTGTTCGCTGCATTTCAGCAATTGCTCAAAATACGGCTTGGCTTTTTCATATTTTTTTAGTTCACAATATAGCAGTATGTAAAGGGAAGGGTATTCAATATTACAATAGTCGTTGGGAGAATATTTAGCACCATTATTTAATATTTCAAGGGCTTCATTGTATTTGCCCCTGCTATATAATCCCCTAACGGTATTAATGGTTATAGAAGTCACCCCTTCAACATCTTTATTTTCTTTAGCGAGGGTAATTGCCTTTTTATAATATTCAACTGATTTATCGTGATATTTTAATTCAGAATATATAGTGCCTATAAGATTGATTAAAACAGTTTGCCATTGTTTATCACTGGCCTTATCTATTATTTTTTCTGCAGCCAGAGCATAAGATAACGCAGTATTATATTTGCCTTGTATCCTCAGGTTTAAGGCAAGCATTGTATATTCTGAAAAGAAGTTATTCTCTTTAATGCTCTTTTTGATCTTTATAGCTTGTGAGGCATACTTTATAGATGTTGCAGGCTGATAGGCCGAATTATATATGATTGAAAGATTTGTAAAGGTTTCGGCTTCTTCTTTAAATGACCCTAATTCCCGGTATAGCGAAGCTGCCTTTAAAAGATCTCCGGTATTTCTTTCAAGATTACTGCCATCATAATCTAATCCTATAGAAGTATAGGCCTCAGCCATATCTTTTTTTAGATCTTGAGCAATAGCATAATCAAGTGCCTTTTGTTTTAGCTTTCCTGCCAGTGTAGCATTGCCTCTTTCCTTTGCAATCTTTCCATCCAGAAGCATGCTTTGTGCAATATTGCTTTTAAGGTTAAGTTGTTTACTGATTTTAAGTGATTGCCTATTGAGCAATGCTGCGCTGTCAAGATCTTTTTTGTAGTTTCCCGGTCTGTCCAGGCAGTAGTTTGCAGTCCAAAGAAGATTTTCAGCTTTTTTGGTTTCATCTTTTTCAAAGTGCAGTCGGGATATAGTTTTTGAAAACTTAACTTTATCTTCAGTTGATTGCGCATGAATGCTAACTGCCGTAAAAAAGACAATTAACAATATTATTTTATGTAAGCGCCTAAAAATCATTTTACTTTTACTATGATGGTTTGTTACCCCGAATATAAGCACATTCTTGTTTTTCAGAATATTTTTACAAGACTATTTTATATGTGACCTTAGCATCCATGCCATCTTCTCATGAGTTTCCATTAAACCGGTTATGAAATCACTGGTACCATAATCTTTAAGATCAGTATAAAAATCTATATTTTCTCTCAGGAACATAATAATGCTTTCGTGATCAATCAGCAGTTCTTTAATGAAGCCAATACTATCATTAGCTTCACTTTTAGTTTCTGTAAGTTGGGTAAGATTCAGGAAATCTTTCAATGTAGCAGGTGCATAATGGCCTAAAGTTCTTATTCTCTCTGCAACGCTGTCTATGATTTCGTCCAGCTCACCATATTGTTGTTCAAAGAACAGGTGTTTGTTATAAAAGTCATATCCTTCCACATTCCAGTGAGCATTCCTTGTTTTTGTATAGAGTACATATTCATCTGCAAGCAATTTGCAAAGTTTTTGGACTCCTGTATTTCTATTTTCGGTAGTTATTCCAATCTTAGTTTCCATGTTTGTAATTTTTTATACTATATGCCATAATGTTACCAAAAGTGTAAAATGTTTATAATTAGAGGTTAGAGCTGTTTGAGTAAAGTTCGTAATTACGATATATCGTAAATTTATGAACAGTTTTTGTAATATCTGGATTAAAATTTAATTTGCATTGTTGCTCCGGTAAACAACATATCTTTTCCGGTACCTGCAGCCTTAAGAAAATCTCCGGCTTTAAACCAGGTTGCCTCAACACGGAAATACAAATATTTATTTGGCTGGAATGTGATTTCGCTTTCAAATTGCTCACCTATTTGTTTATCGGTGCTTGAATCTCCCGGATAAACCATAATTGTATTTGGTCCATAAATGCCATCCTGGCTGCTATACCGCCAGAACATATCATAATCCAGTACCCAATTAAGATTTTTGGTAAGTTCAAAGTTTAGGGAAGGATGTAAATCAACAAGGTTAGAAGGACCTATTACGGAGGCTAGTCCAAAATAAGCCCCCCTTGGAAATAATGGGTTAAAAGTTTCTAAATTGTTATCGTTTTTTGTTTTATCGCCACTTATCGTTTCAACTTTTAAACCGATTTCCGGATGTAAAACGACTGATGTGATTCTATAACCTGTATTTAAGGTAACAGTCCAGGCTTTTATGTCTTTTACATCTACAGTTCCAAACTGATAAACTGCTTCAGCATCATAACGCCAGTTGTCATATTTCCCCCAAATACGGGTTCCTAATGAATGTCTAAGTTCTTTTCCGTTAGCATCATCAAAATGAGCTTTTGCCCTTTTGTATCCTAAATAATAGAAATCGATATTCTTTATTAAAGGTATCTTATTAATAACCAAATAGCTTCCCCAAAACTGTTTTTCCTTATTTGAGTAGTCATCAAAAATTCCATCTTCAGCTACTACATAATGGCTGTAGAAAAGATCGGCGTGATAATTTTTAAAACCGGCTATCGCTTTTACAGCATCAAAAGATTGTCGGTTGTTAGGGCCATCACGTAATGCTACAAGGCGTTGGGAACCATAACTAAATTCCTGTCTTCCCGTTCTAAAAATCAATTGTCGGTCTTTCTCTGAAAATACATTCAAATCAACAAAAGCCTGATGTATTTCGAGTGGATTACTATCAACCGGGCTCGGATCTAATCTGCCACTGGCATTACTGCTTTGGAATTGTACAAAAGCTCTAAAGTGTCGCCCGGCATGAAAATCGCTATGTAATAATAAACGGTTAAGTATATAACCATCAGCATCTTTAGGTTCATCTCCCCATTTTTCATTCTTAATGTAGAAATATTGATACCGAACCTCTCCACCAAAGCTTAGAAATGTTTTTCCTGAAGAGGTGAGGGGGATGTACTTTGCCTCTCTGTACCAGTCTTTTTTAATTGTATCATTAGCCAAAACAGAATAGTCTTCTTCAAATCGCATGGATTTAAACTCCGGATAGGATTGTGCATAGCTTTGCTGTATAATCGTGAAAGCAAGGATGCTTAAAAGTATTAGGGTGATGTTTTTATTTTTCATGATAATCTTTTTAAGATTCTTGTATTGAAGCCGAATACCTCTTAATCTAATCCGGAGGCTATATTTATTTACTTAAGAAAAAGTCAAGTAAGTCTTTTTGTACCTGTGCAGTATTTTCCTGAACCAGCCAGTGTCCTGAGTTTGCAATTTTTGACTCGGTTACATTTTCGGCTACTAATTTGGAATGATCTTTTAGGAAAGCGGCTGCAAAATACTCTCCACCCATGGCTAATAAAGGTGTTTTTATTTTTTTCTTCATGAATATAAGATTGTCTTTTCCATCCTGAGGGAATGCACCAAACCATTTAAAAGCGGCTGTGGTTCCGCCCGGAACAGCATAAGCCCTGATAAATTCTGTAGTTTCTTCTGGTGTAAAAGGTTCTTTTACATGACCTACTACAGGCCAGAAATTGGTTAGGAATTCTTTTTCTTTACCTTTCACGATGTCACCTGAAGCTGGCCATGCAAAAAAGCCAAACCACCATGCCGATGCAGAAACCGACGACCAAACCGGCTCAACTCCCGGTAAAAGGGCATCCATAATCGCTACTTTGTTTACGCTGTCTTCATATTGGGCAACATAGGCATAGGCAACCATAAGCCCTATATCATGACCGGCCAGATTTATCTTTTTATATCCCAGTTGATTTACAAGTTCATGGATGTCTGATGCCATTGTTTTTTTATCATAACCTCCTTCGGGTTTACCGGATTCTCCGACACCTCTTAAATCGGGAGCGATTACTGTAAAATGTTTTGACAGTTCCGGCAGTAATCTGTTCCACATATACCAGTTTTGTCCAAAACCATGTACCAATACAAGCGGTTCGCCTTTTCCACCTATTACATAATGTATCTTAATACCATTTACCGTAGCTGTTTCATGCTTAAAGTTCTCAGGTGGATTTGCAGGTGCAACTTGTATAGTATCGGTTACTATTGCATTTGTATTTTCCTCAGTTGCCGTTTCTGCTTTTTTACTACAGGAAATGATAGAAAGTAATAAAAAACAGGATAGTAAAATAGTAAAGGCTTTTGTCTTAAAATTGAAGACTCCAGAGAGATTTGATTTAGTTTTCATAATTAAAAAGATTTAGTTGTTGATTAATATGTAAGGATTTGTCAGATGTTGTTTATGTTATTACAAACAACTGCAATTTGCCTTCCATATAACTATTTATCTAAAATCATACTTTTTAAATAACTTCTTGATTATTAAATATTTATATTTTAAACTAAATTTTTTAATTACGATATTTCGTGAAAAAATGTTGATGTTTATTATTGGAATGTAGCTTACTCCTAAGATGTTAGTGTTTTATATTTCAGTACTTTATCTGGATAAAGAAAAAGAGCGGCTACCTTTTAAGATAGCCGCTCTTTATACTGAATTTAATTATGATCAAGCTGTTTTAAAGCCCCCATATTGAGCCTTTAAAAGGAAGTATCCATTCTTTATGTTCAAATGATTCCGGTATATGTGAAAGGTCTGTTTCAGGATTAATATAAAGGGTACTCAATCGTCCGTTGAGGGCAACATAACATTCAACATTTACAATGGGATCATACATTCCCAGCGATTCATAATGGTCATGTAAAAAATGAGCATATTCCAGTATAAAATCCGGTTGAAACGCCATTTGCTTTTCCTGAAATCGTGTTAGGTAATCCTCATTATTTACATAAATGCTTTTTCCTGTTTTCCTGTCTGTAATTTTAAACTGTGCGGAGCCGGCTTTTTCCATGAGCATAACTCTCCATGAAAATCGAAATCCTTCTTCGGTCCAAAATAATTCCCCCGGATATAAAATATACCTGAAAGGAAATGATAACTGAATTACAAGAAAAATTCCCAAGAGATAAAGGCTCAAGCGATAAAGTGACCTGAAACGGGGAGCATAAATCTGTTGGGTTTCTGCTAGCTTTGCAGGTAATTTAAAAATTTTGGATAGAAATTTAAGGACGTTCGTATGCAAATTGTTACTGAAAAAAATCAGTGAACAAACTATCATAATATATGGAAACATACCGATAGGAAACAATAACGAAGTCATTAAATGAAAAGAGAGTACCAATATAAAACCTAATAGTCTTGTTCTTCTGTTTATAAGAAGAAATACGATAAAGAGATCATATATTGCTCCAAACCAGCTAAAGGTGTAGTGTACCCAGCTTTTCAACATTAAAGGACCAATAATGGGTAAGTTAGCATGAGCTGTAAGCCATATTTTTAAAGGCATTGCATTAACAAGCCAATCGGAGTTTAGTTTTGCAAGACCGGCATAGAAATAAACCATAGCCAGTAAAAGCTTTAAAATGTCAATAGTCCATCGTGGTATTTGTCCAAATGACCGTACTGGATTCCTGTAGGCATCTACAGAAAAGTAATTGCCTGCCGGAAGGAATATCATCACAAAGCTTATAACCGATACGAAATAATAATGGTTAAGATAGGTTGTCTTATCCATCAGTTCTATATAAGTAAAACTTAGAAAGAAAATTATGGCTGATATTCTGTATCTATAACCTATACTAATACCAATGGCCGCAAGTGCACAAATTATGAATATCAGATAAGTATATACCCCGATGGGCTTTATCCAGCTAAATCCATAGTAAGTAAAATGAAACCCCGGCTGAATATAAAATTTATCGATCCAGCCATTTAATGCAAAACGTACAAGCCCCAATAGCATCATAAATCCAAATACAAGCCTGAAAAAAGCCAGTGTTGAGGCATTTGTATATGAATTAAGATATTCTTTGATACGGTAAACCATTTTAGTAAGATTTAATTTCGGCGTAACAGTGTTAGCTTATTATTGACTTATCGGTTTTTAAAACTGTAATTGCAACGTTGCATAATATGTTCTTGGTGCAGAAGGAATAATTCCGGGACCGGGATATCCGGTAGCTCTTCTCGTAAAATATTTATTATCGGTTAAATTATTTATACCGGTTTCCAGCTTAATCGATTTTGTAAAGATATAAGAGAAAGAAAGGTCCATTATATGGTATGAAGGGATTTGACCAATAATTCCGTTTTGATTTTTAACGTCTAACGGAGCATTTGTTGCGTCGGTATATTGATCACTCAAGTAAGTTAACTGCAGGTTAGACATAAATTTCTTATAGCCAAAAGACATTCCCGTCTTTAAGTTAACAAGTGGAATAAATTCAACTTCATTACCAACTATTCCTGATAATCTTGATTTTGTATATTTTGATTTTGTAAAGGCTGCATTTACAAAGATATTCCAGTTGTAATTTTCATTCTGTTCATTAAAGAAAGTTTTTTGCAGGCTAACATTAGTGAAAAACTCAAGTCCGTACATAAAAGCATCACCAACATTTGTTCTGTATTTTACAGGTCTTTCATCCTCAGATTCAGGGAAAATTTCGTTATATCGGGTTATTATCTGTCCAATCCTGTCATTATAAGCAAGCCCAAAAGCGCTTATATCATAGTTAATCTTGTTTGATATTTTTCCTCTTATTCCTCCATCAAAAGTATAACCTTTCTCATCACTAAGATTCTTGTCTATTACATAGGAGGGTTCTATAATTCGTAAGTCGTTAAAAGTTATCGATCGGTAATTTTGCGAAAAGTTAGTATAAAATTCCAGGCCGTCAACAGGTTTATAGCTTAGCCCTGTTCCCAGTAGTACAAAAGAGCGGCTAAGATTTTTGTTTTCATTTGTTGTCTCATCCAGTATAACATTACCTGCAAAGTCAAGGTTTATTGTTCTGTATGAACCAATAGCTTTGGTGTCAATATATTCGAATCGTACACCGGGAGTTATTGTAAACTTTGGAGTTATTTTAAAAATATTTTCTCCGAATAAAGCTATATTTTTATTGGGATAGGTGTAATCTGATTGATTCTTGTAATAAGGAAACTCATCTGTTGCGTAATTAAAGTTAGCATCACTACCTGAACTTCCCGGACCTTGTTTGGCAGTATTATGTGCATCATAGTATTTGGCTCCCAACACAAAAGCATTTTTATTGCCAAAGAAATTATAGCGATGTAATAGTTTAGTTTCAAAGCCCCAGTTTGAGAATTTTCCTGTAATAAGATCACGTACCGTGCCTGGTGTATCGGCATCTGATACCCTGTTTGATCTGTAGCCGACTGTATTTCGTTGAGCATAAAGACCAAACAAATTAAAGCTTAAGTCGGTTGATGAGTTAAACTTGTGTTTAAATTTAAGCGTCATAAGATTCCAGTTAACTTCAAACCAGTTCCTTTTGCGGTTACTCTGCATAGGATTTTCTTCAAACATTGTGTCGCTAAGGCCTCCCGGTTGTTTTGCCAGGTAAGTGAAGTAGGTATAATCTAAGCTAAGACTGGTTCTTTCAGTAAATTGATAATTAAAATTTCCAAAATAATTATGGGACTTAAATTCAGAATTAGGTTGGAATCCGTCACCTTGTTTATAATTGTAGTAGGTATAATAACTGAATTTGTCTACTGTACCGCTAAGACTTGTAAAATTGGTTATAAAGTTATAAGATCCAAAAGTCTGGCGTGTTGTCACTTCCATTTTTTTGTTGCTTACCGGTGTTTTCATTTTAAAGTTTACTAATCCACCAAACTGAGGACCATATTGTAGTGAGGCTGCTCCTCTTACTACCTCAATACGGTCAAGACCTTCGGCAGGAGGTGTGTAATAACTTTCCGGATAACCCAATATGTCAGCACTAATGTCATAATTATTCTGGCGAACATTAAAATAGGCTGAACGGTTAGGATCCAGGCCTCTTCCTCCTATGTTTAGCTGAAGTCCACCATCATTACTTTCATAAATGTTTAAACCTACAACCTGAGAAAATACCTGTCGGGCATTATTGGCAGCCATATTTCCCATTTGTTTATTAAGTACAACTACTTCTGTTTTTTTGCCTGCATATATTGAAGTTCCTTCAATATCTTTCAGTCTTGTAAGTCCCAGTACCTCATTACGTCTGTCTTCAATAATAACTTCTGATAGTTGTATCAGTAACGGTTTCATTTGCACTGTAATTTGCTGACTGGAAGACGCGATTGCAACTTCAATTGTAGCAATATCAAATTGATCGGATAAGAATTCAAGCGTATATTTTCCAGGCTTAAGATTTGTAAATACAAATTCACCCTTATCATCTGTTTTAATAAGCTTATCTGTGGTACGATTGTATACCTCAGCTTGAGGTATGGGTTGATTTGTATTTTGATTAATTACTTTTCCTGACAAATTGTATTGGGCAATACAAACTGTAGTTGAAAATAAAAAAATAAAGTACAGGCAAAAATCCTTCAGTTTCATTTTTATAGAGTTTATGCGGACTTTATAAATTTTACTTTTAAGAGGAAGGTCCGCAAACAGGTGGCAAAAATAATACGAAAAGCTGCCAATATCTGACAGCTTATACGTTTTTTTGATTATAGTGTGTATTCTTGTGTATTAATCACCATCGGTATCAACATAATCAACTGATATGCTCATTGCAGACATCATATCTGTTTTCATGTATGTAACATTACGTTGCATTTTATCGTATGCTGTAAGCATCTTGTTATTATCGGTTAGTACTTGTTGATAAAGATTCTCCTGCATATCCATTATAGCTGTATAGGCTTGAGAATATTGATTATCCATAACCTCACTAAGAGGTGTTTCTGAGTCTGATCCGTATCCTTGTGTTTTTAAAAAATCAAGATAAGAGACCAGAGAAGGGCCTTTAGTAGTTGCGTTAAAATGTTTTCCATTAAAGAAGTCCCAACTAGCTTGCAACCCATTCAGAAGGAGTTCTCTGGAATATACTTTACTGTAGAAACCTTCAACCTTTTCAGGAAGTGGAGCTGTAGAAAAGCGGCCTGCAGGTATACCTACTTTTCCGGTTCTAACGTCTCTTTCAAAATATTGCACATAGGCATTAACCATTTTATTTACGCTTCCTGTGGCTGAGTTATCTGTTTTTGAGATAAAAGTATTTTTAAAGCTACCATTCCAGTCATTAAGTACTGCACTATTCAGATTTATAAGCTTATCAACAACTGCAGTCAGGTAGCTCTTGTAGTTATTGGCAAGAGCATTTTCAGTATAAAATGACAGAACATCAGTATCGGAAAGACCGAAAAGTAAATAATCTAGAGCAGGAAATCCTTGCGCCACATCATTTCCCGGGCCTTCAAGGTTTACATCACCATTACCGATTTTGGTTGTAATCAGAGTAGTGTTGGTAGGGTAAGTGTTACAGAACTTTGTGAACTGTAATTCTTCGGCTTTTCCAATATTATACATAGCCGAATATTGATATGCTTTATACGCTTCAAACCATGCTGATCTCAAATCTTCAAGTCCTGATGTTGTAGGTTCTGAAGTAAAGTTTACTGTAGCTGTTTTTAGAGATGCTAATTTTTGGTCATAATTTTGAATTGCAGGTACAATTAAATTATTAGCCCAGTTTTGTAGCATTGTACCTCTGTCATATTGATCAGATTGTCCCTGAGAAGAATCAGATGAACATGAAGTAAGAAGAATTGTAAAAGAAAAAAACAGAATCAGTTTTTTCATGAAAGTCGTATTAAGTGTTGAAATTTTAAAAAGAAAAAAGAGGGCATTAGCTGCCCTCATAATTTATTAGTGGCTACCACCTTCGTGGATTGCTTGTTCAACTGTAAAGCCAAATCTTTGAGCAATTGTCTCCATTAATTCTGTAGCTTTTTGAGAAGTATAGTTAGCATCCCAAAAACCATCAGTTCCTCCTAAAAGGGTTTCCTGAATGTTTTTTACTTCCTGTGCTGTAAAGTATGATGTGTTTTTTGCCGGATTATTAGTGTAGCGTAATCCGGTTATAAACCCATATGCTTCAGAAAGTGCGTGGAAACCTTTAACAGTCTGTGTGTTATCTCCTGATAGTAAAGCTTTACCTTCGTTTAAGTAGTAAACAGCTCTAACTGCCCCAACTTTAGAAAGGTTTTCCTTTATAATTGCGATTTGAGCATTTCTGGTAGTATAATCTTTATTTACGATAGCTGCTCTACCTTTAATGAATGCATTTTTAATGTTGTCAGTTATACCTTCAAAGAAAGGGTTACCGTTAACAGTGTTCAGGTAGCTTTCCCAAAAATATACTTTTGTTGTACCGTCAGTATTTGTTGTTTGGTAACCAAAGATGTAACCATAAGCCTCATCCCATTTATGCTCCATGGTAGTATAATTTTTTCCGGCCTCTAAAGTACCTGCATCGTTAGCAAGTTTAGTTTCATCCAGAACGGTTATACTTAAGTAATTATTTAATGCCTGATCCATAAAGCAAGCACCCATAAGACCTTTGATTATTGCCTGGTTAGGCTCAAGCCCTTTACCGTTTACAAGTCTTTTTCCATCTTCAATAGAACCAGCTGTACCCGGAGTAGCTGTTGTAGCATAATTAGCCGCAGCTTGTCCCATTTCTGTAAACAATCCGTCGAAAGAAGCTTTAATTTCAGCAGCTTCTACAGAGTTTGAAGCAAAATAATCAGCAGATGCAGCTGTTTTATCTCTTAACTGCTTACCGGAAGTGTTAAGTGCTTCTTCAGAAAATGGATTATTTGTATTTGAAAACATGTTTAAAACCAGATTGTTATCAAATGTTGGAAAACCTGCTTTATTTTTAGAATATGCATCAAATTCCAATAGCATTTTTAGTCTGGTAGTCTGTCCTGAAAAGTCTACAGTACTTTGTCCGTCTCTTTCAAAAGTATAGGTGGAAGGAATGTTGTATGACGGTTCATTTGATGACGAATCGTCATCTGAACATGATGTTAGTGCTAGTGATGCTGCAACAGGCAAAACATAAAAAAAGATTGATTTGAATCTCATTGTCTTATTTAGATTAATTAAGTTTGGAGTGCAAATATATAAAGGTTTTTTGAAATCCAAAAGGTTATTTAAAATAAATCTAAATAATTTTAAAGTGCTGTCTTTTAGTTATTTATTGTCGATTTTATTTCGATTTAAATAGAAAAAAAGTCATTTATTGATAGGGAAGGAGTAAAGTTTTCATTGACTGATTGTATGTGTTAACTTAACTTAATAGTAGTCAATGATAAAGTATTTACAATCTTGATTAAATATTTTATAAGTAAAATCTTTAAAAATTTAATGCTTCAAGATTAGAATTTCTAATCTGTACATTAAATCTTTCTAATGTTAGTGTTTGCAGGCATTTTTCGTGTTTTTTGGTACATCTTTTGCTTTAGGAGTGCTATGTTGAAAAAAATAAAAAATGGTGTATTTGGAAAGTGCCTTCGTATGGTGCTGATTGGCTATTTTTTATTGAATAGTATCAACATATCAGCCAGTCTGGATGGTATCATTGCTAATAATACTGAAAGCCATTGTTTAATAGGTAAAACCTGTCACATACTTAAAAAACTTTTAAAACCTGATACTTTGTTAGAAGAAATGGAAGATTATGAAACCAGCAAAACTAAAACTGACAAAAGTACAAAGGGGTTTCAACTTGCTGATTATCTGGTTCCGGTTTATACTGCTTTGCCTTGTAATTATTCTATTAATGAAGGTGATAAAAAAACTCATAATTATAATCTGGTAATTTTACCTAATTTCTATACAAAAATACATTTACCTCCTCCGGAGTTTATTTTATAAATACTTTTTTCAGAACTTTATAATGTTTAAAGTTTTGGTATACTCATATTTATGGGCTTGCTCCCAAATATTATTCTATTTATAAATTGATTTATGACTCCATTTCAACGATTTTACAATCTGCTTAAACTAGATAAGCGTGATGTATATCAAATAATTTTTTACGCGGCCTTTGCAGGTCTGGTTAATTTATCATTGCCACTTGGCATACAGGCTATCATTAATTTTATTCAAAGCGGGCAGTTAAGTGTATCCTGGATAATACTTGTTATTTTGGTTACTATTGGTGTTGGTTTTGGTGGAGTTTTGACAATTATGCAATTACGCATTGTTGAAAATCTTCAACAGCGGATATTTGTTAGATCTTCATTTGAATTTGCGTATAAGATGCCTCTTATTAAGTTCAAAGAAATGTATTCAAACTTTGCTCCTGAAAAAGCTAATAGATTTTTTGATACGCTTATGGTTCAAAAAGGTACGGCAAAATTGCTCCTTGATTTTTCTACAGCTTTTTTGCAGGTAGGTTTTGGAATCATACTGTTAACGCTTTATCATTCCTTTTTTATGGTGATAGGTTTGTTTTTTATTGTTATTCTGTACATAATATTTAAGTTTTCGTATACAGATGGTTTAGATACAAGTTTAAACGAATCTAAGTTTAAGTATAAGGTAGCGGCATGGCTTCAGGAAATAGCACGCAACCGTGAAAGCTTTAGAAAAAAGAATGGTTTTGACTATGCTCTTAGCAGAAATGACAAGTATGTATCTGACTATATAGATTATCGGGAAAAACATTTTCAGGTAATGAAAAAGCAATATGTACATCTTGTAATTTTTAAAATACTTGTTACCGCTGCTCTTCTGTCAGTTGGTGGTTTTTTGGTTATTCATCATCAGATGAATATTGGTCAGTTTGTTGCTGCAGAAATTGTTATCGTCCTATTGATCAACTCTGTTGAGAAAATAATTTTCGGTCTTGATTCTTTTTATGATGTACTTACTTCTGTAGAAAAAATTGCTCAGGTTACTGATATGGAAATTTCTTGTGTCCCAAAAATAGCCAACAAGGGTGAAAATGGAATTAATATTGAAACTGAAGGAGTAGGTTATAAATATCCTGACTCTGACAAAAAGTCGCTTAAAAATATTAATCTCAAGATATCACAGGGAGAAAAAATTATACTTACGGGTAGTAATGGTGCAGGCAAAAGTTCTTTGCTTAGACTTCTTGCAGGTCTTATTGAGCCTGAAAGCGGTAGTGTATATATAACTGATAATTACATGAACCGTCTTGATGAGGATAATTACAGGGCTCAGGCCGGTACTTTTTTACAGGCAGATACTCTTTTTGACGGCACTATTCGTGATAATATACTTTTTGGAAGTAAAGGTGTTAACAATGATGATTTAAAATGGGCTCTTGATAATGTACATCTTACGCCTCATATTAAGACTTTTTCTAATGGACTGGAAACACATATACATCCCGGAGGTGGACAGCTCTCTGATTCTGATGTGCAAAAAATCCTTTTAGCAAGGAGCATTGTAAATAAGCCAAATATTCTTTTTCTGGAAAATCCTATAAATAAGATGGACGAAGTAACTTCACGAAAGGTAGTTGACTTTTTATTGTCTGATGAAAATGACTGGACAGTAATCGTAGCTTCAAAAAACAAGATATGGAGAGAGGGAAGCAGCCGTATGATTACAATGGATGAAGGAAAAATAATTAACGACATTAAACTGTAAACACTATGCTTAATATATCTAAAGATAATCATGTACTGATAACTCCGTGTGATTATTCCTCAATTTCTAAGGTAGCGCGCAGGCCTGAGTATAAATTTCTTAACAGGATTATAGTGGGTTTTCTCTTGTTTATAGTTGGATGCCTTTTCCTGCCATGGACACAAAATATATCGGGTTCCGGATCGGTAACTACTCTTAAGCCGGATCAAAGGCCACAGACAGTTCATAATGCTATTGCCGGTAGAATTGAAAAATGGTACGTAAAGGAGGGAGATTATGTGAATAAAGGGGATACTATACTTTTTATCTCTGAAATAAAAGAAGATTACTTTGACCCAAACCTGGTTTCTAATACAAAACAGCAGGTAGATGCCAAAAAAATGGCACTGGATTCTTATGGAGACAAAGTGAATTCCCTGGAAGTACAGGCGCTGTCCCTTGCTAAAGAAAGACAGCTTAAGTTACAGCAGGCACAAAATAAAATAAAGCAGGCTCAACTTAAGATAAAGAGTGACAGTATGGATCTTGAAGCAATAAAGACTCAGTTGAAAATTGCTCAAACACAGTTCAATCGTTCTACAGCATTGAATAAGGAAGGCTTAAAGCCTCTTACCGATGTAGAGCAAAAAAGGTTAAAACTGCAGGAAGCTGAAGCTTATATAATAACACAGGAAAATAAACTTTTAAGCAGTAAAAATGAGTATATAAATGCTAATGTTGAAATTAACCGTATTAATGCTGAATATGCTGAAAAGATATCTAAATCGCGTAGTGATAAGTTTACAGCTTTAAGTACACAATATGATACTGAAGCACAGGTTAATAAGCTGCACAATCAGTATGTAAATTATAATATAAGAAGTGGACTTTACTATATCACTGCACCCCAAAGCGGTTATGTTAACCGTGCTTTATTGGCCGGATTGGGTGAGACTATTAAAGAAGGTACATCTGTAGTTAGCATAATGCCGGCAGGATACGACATTGCTGTTGAGACATTTGTAGACCCAATAGACTTGCCGTTGGTACACAGGGGAGCTGAAGTAAGGGTTTGGTTTGATGGATGGCCCAGAGTAGTATTCTCAGGCTGGCCGGGTTTATCATACGGAACTTTTGGCGGACGCGTTGTGGCTATAGAAAACTTTATCAGCCCCAATGGAAAATACAGGGTGCTTATTGCCCCTTCAGGTAAAGATAATAAGTGGCCAAAAGAGCTAAGCATAGGTGCAGGTGCACAAAGCATTGCGCTTTTAGAAACAGTTCCGGTTTGGTATGAAATATGGCGTAATCTTAATGGCTTTCCGCCAAATTTTTACAAGGCCAATGCTAAGGCAGATGATAATAAAGAAAAGAAGTAATGAAGAAAGGTTTTATATTATTTTTTCTGTTCTCGATAGTTTTTATCCCCGTTTATGCTCAGGAACTGAATTCAGACGAGCTAAGCTATAGCGAATTTTTAGGATATGTAAAAAAGTACCATCCGCTATTAAAACAGGCAGGGATTGAAGTTAGCAAGGCCGAAGCAACTTTAATGGCGGCCAGGGGTGGTTTTGATCCTAAAATAGAGATGGATTATGATAAAAAAGAGTTTAAAGGAACAGAATATTATTCGCTGCTTAATAGTAGCTTCAAAATCCCTACATGGTATGGGATAGAATTTAAAGCCGGTTTTGATGATACTTCAGGGCAATATATAAATCCTCAAAACCGTACGCCTGAAGCGGGGTTAACATCTTTGGGTATCAATGTGCCATTAGGACAGGGATTATTTATAAATCAGCGTATGGCAGATGTAAGGGAAGGAAAATTGATGTTAAAGTTAGGTGATGCAGAACGTAAGCTTAAAGCCATTGAAGTTTTATATAAAGCGAGTGAAGCCTATTTTGAATGGAAACGAAGTTATTCTGAAGCGCAACTGTATAAAGATTACATGGAGTTTGCTAAAACCCGCTTTAAAGGGGTACAGCAATTAATTGAACTGGGTGATTCGCCGGCAATAGACAGTATAGAAGCCGGAATAACAGTAAAAAGCCGTGAGCTGAATCTGGAAAATGCAAACTTAAAATTGGGAAAGGCTAAACTAAAGTTATCTAATTTTTTATGGATTGAGAATGTTCCGGTTGAACTTGAAGCTAATATAATACCGGAGCAGGATCTTGTAAAAACATTAGAGACAACGCTACAGACAAGTGCATTAATGGAAAAATCTGATGTACTTGATTTTCATCCAAAGATTCAGGCAATGGAAACAAAACTATCAATGCTTGAAATAAACAGAAAATTAAAGGCTAATATGCTATTGCCGAAGCTGAATTTGGGATATAATTATATTTCTGAGCCTGACTATCTGAGCAGTTTTAATGCAGATGACTACAAATTCAATTTTAATTTCAGCGTGCCTGTATTCCTTAGAAAAGAACGGGGAAATCTTAAGTTGGCCAAACTGAAGATTAAAGATATGGAGTTCGATTTAAGCCAGCAAAGACTGGAGCTAAAAAACAAGATTAAATCGCAGCAACTTGAAATAGAATCACTAAAAAAGCAAAAGGATGTAATTGATACACTAGTTGCCAATTATACCGCGCTATTGAATTCAGAAGAAAAACTTTTCTCATTTGGAGAAAGTTCGATGTTCCTTATCAATTCAAGGGAGAACAATCTGGTTAACGCCAAACTATCGCAAATAGGTTTGGATTATCAATATTTTACATCCAATGCTGAGCTTTTCAGGATTATGGCTAATCCTGATTAAGCCCCTTAGTTAATGAACTTAAGAGTTTGAACTCATAAACAAACACCTGCCATTTACGGCGGGTGTTTTTTATTAATGTAACTTCTATTTAAACAAATAAAAGCGTTATTGACTTTTGCTGAAAAGTATGAGTTAATTATTCTTTAATATAGAGATAACATTTTGCACTACCAATCAGTATAAGTTTGCAATTCTTATCTAAATACTAATGAGTCTTAAGCTTTCTTTTCCTATACTGATTTGTGTTATAATTGCTTGGTTTTTTCCATCATTTCACCATACTCAGTGTGAATACTATTCAGATCATTTTCGGAATATAATTGTATCTCAAACAGATTTATTAAACCAAGAAATCATTAGTTTAAATAATGTAGCTGTTTTATACAGACAAGGCGATGGTACGCTAAAGCAGTTAAGACAACAGTTAATAAAAACAAGGTTAGCTTTTAAAAGAACAGAGGGTGTTTTAGAATACTATTTTCCGAAACATATAAAGTCTTATATAAATGGTGCTCCTTTACATCACCTGGATCCATATCCTGTAAAGGAAGAATTCAATACTAATAATTATTACGGCATCAGTCCTGAAGCATATAGCAAAACCCTACCTATAGATCATCTGAACACGGATCATTATCGCGGAGCGCAAAGAGTAGTAGCTCCTGTTGGCCTACAGGTACTTGATGAAACTGTTTTTGCCGATGGTGATGTTGATGCCGGAGAGGTTGTAAAACTGACTGCCGGACTGAAAGATACCTATGCAACGTTGGTTGAAGCCGTAAAAAAACGTAACTACTTCTATGAGCATGAAATTATGGAAGCCGTACGATTAGAGCTTGTTCGTGTTTTTACAATGGGGGTTACCGGGTTTGATACACCTGGGTCACTTAATGCGATGGAGGAAGCTGCGGCTTCACTAAGGGGTATGCAGGAGGTTTTAAAGCCATTATTGCAAAGGCTACCTGAAGCAGAAAGGCAGCAATTGGAACTGAATATAAAAACTGCTGTCACTTACCTGGAAAAAAACCATGACTTTGACAGTTTTGACAGGCTTACTTTTTTAATGGAACATATTAATCCGTTATATGATTCTTTTCGAAAAATGCAGATAAATCTACATATAAAGAGTACACAGGAAATTAGCGGTGAAACATCTTCATGGAATGCATACAGCAAAGGGATATTTGCTGAAGATTTTCTTAATCCATACTATTATACCTTACTTAAAGAATCGGATGACAGTGAAGCATTACGTAATTTAGGGAAACAACTATTTTACGATACATCGTTGAGTAATAATGAAAAAATGAGTTGTGCATCGTGTCATCGTCCTGAAATGGCTTTTTCAGATGGTGTTGCTAAATCATTAGCGAGTGTAGAAGGAAAAAGTGTGTTGCGTAATTCGCCATCATTGATTAATGCAGTTTTCTCTGATAGATATTTTTATGATCTCAGAGCTGTTGATCTTGAAGAGCAGGCTGAGCACGTTATAGAAAACCATATGGAATTTAATACAAACTTTCCCGAACTCATCAAAAAGTTAGGTAACAATACTATCTATAGAGTTTTATTTGAAAAAGCCTTTGGGACAAATACTGAGATTAATCGCTATCGTTTCTCGGCAGCCTTATCGTCTTATGTAGCGTCAATTAGATCATTTAACAGCAGCTTTGATCGCTATGCGCGTGGTGAGGTAAAAGATATTTCTGCACAGGTTAAACTCGGCTTTAATCTTTTTACCGGTAAAGCAGCATGTGCAACCTGCCATTATGCGCCTACTTTTAGCGGACTTGTACCGCCATTGTACCATGAGAATGAAAGTGAAGTGCTTGGTGTGTTAGCAAAACCAAATACACTTGACGTTGACCAGGATTTTGGAAGAATAGGCAATATGATTACTGAAGATAATGAAGAGATATACAGGGGATCTTTTAAAACCATGACAGTGCGTAATGTAAAACTGACGGCTCCTTACTTTCATAATGGAGCATATAATACACTCGAAGAGGTTATTGGTTTTTATAATAAAGGAGGTGCAGCTGGCCTTGGTCTAATATATGAGGTGCCAAATCAGACGCTTCCTGCTGATCATCTTAATCTTTCTAAAAAGGAAATTGCTGCTCTTATTGCTTTTATGGAGTCGCTAACTGATAATCCCGGAACTACTTATTCTAAGCAGTAATAATTATTAATGTTAAGTAAAATCTTACTCTTCTTAAGCTTGAGGTAATAGAGCAGTTTTAGGTTAATTTAATATTAAAACTTATATTTTTATATATTTTTAATTAAAACTGTGAATTTTCTAAACTTATAGTTTTTCGACTATAATAATTTTAAGTATACTGTAGTTAGTTATAGTTTGAGGTAGAATTTTTCTTTATTTCCTCAAAGTTACCTTAACATAAAATTCCCTTAATTATCATTTTTGGGTAATGCAACCTTAAAATGCTTTATGGGATTGCGGGCATTTGGCAGCGCTACTTTTGGCGCTTTAATAATCATTAATTTTTCACAAATGCCAAACATGAAAAAGAATTTTCTCTTTCTAAGTTTATTGTTTTTCCTTGGGGTGAGCTATAGCCTGCAGGCTCAGATCATTCCTGGAGATTCAATTGTGTATGGCCCCATGATGAGCCCGCCTTATAACAATAAGGTAAGGGTATGGGTGCTTACCAAAAACAACACAGGCTCCGGAAATGCTTTGTCCATTTCCATGTCTGAAAATGCTGCACCGGGCACTCTTCTAACCGGGACGGCTTACAATTCTGATACCCGTTTAGGGTATAACCTACGCTCTTTTGAGTACACTAACCTGTTGCCTGGCGGTAATTATACTGCTAAGGTAATGGTAAATGGTGTTGCTTCAAACAGAGTGGCAACTATCAGAAATGAACAGGAGATCATAGATGATTTTGAGTTTCTTTCTGGCGGCTGTGGTAGAATATACGACCTTTCACGTTGTATAGACATACCGGAGTCTGCGACACATATTAACGGTGACCCGAACATGTTTAACGTTATGGCGCAGGAAGGTAGCGACATGATGGTATGGTTAGGTGATGCCGTATACCTTTTAGGTCTTCAGCATGCTATGGGGCAGTGTCCTGATGGAGTTGATGACTGGGCAAACAAAGACATGGCGTTTGCACGTTACATGTTCTACAGGGATTTTCATGATAACCTGACTAAGGCTATGCCTCAGCTGGCTATTACTGATAATCATGACACTGGTCCTAACGAGTTTAACAAAACAATGCCAACGTTAGGCGAAATGAAAGAGATATTTAAAGACTGGTGGCCTAACCCGGAATACAATAGTACTCCTGAAGGTCCCGGGCTTTTCTCTTCGTACAAGTACAAAGATGTTGAGTATTTCTTACTTGATAACCGTAGCTACCGTGATGGTACCCTGGCTCACCTTGGTCCTGACCAGATGGCGTGGCTTAAAGGTGCACTTTTAGCTTCTACAGCTAAATTTAAAGTGCTTATTAACGGTACACCATCATTTGAACGTAACTGTGGTGGAAGAAACTTTTGCGCGACAACACAATCTGCAGAACTTGTAAACTACATCCGAGATAATAATATCAACGGTGTGTTATCCCTAAGTGCTGATATCCATGAGCAAAAGTTCATGATACGTGAAGGTAGTGATGTTAAGTATCCACTTTATGATATCTTGTCTGGTAACCTTAACTCTGACATAGGTAACGGTCAGCACAATGTAAACTACGGTAGCGACTACCTGATGACAGGTGTAAAGCAAACGTATTTGAGAATTAATGTTTTTGGAGCAGAAGATGATCGTAGAATGAAAGTTGAATATGTGGGTCCTACCGGGGTTCCATATTTTGAGACAATCATACACGAAGACATGCTTACAAGTCAGAATGCTGATGCACTTAAACTTCAGTTAGACATGAGTAATTCTATTACTGATGCATCGACTTACAATCATGTTATTACTGCAACAGATGTAGCTTATGTAAGTGACAGGGAAGGTGTAACTAATGAAGCAGTAAGTTTTGGGCAAAATACTTCGGTAAGTATTCCAAATGCACTTTCTCTTAATTTCCATGATCGTCCGTTCAGTCTTGCATTTTGGGTAAAACCAGAAGCTTTCCAGTCTAACGGTTCTACAATACTTTCTAACGGGGCTGCCGAAACAGGTGTTTCTTTTGGGTTGGATGCTAATGGTAAATTAACGTATAAAGACCATGCAACTAATACAACTTATACAAGTCAGTACAGCCTACTGCCACATACATGGGCTTATATTGTGTGGAAATATGATAATGTTAGGAGAAAACTGTCTCTATACTACAATGGTTTTGTTATCCAGTCATGGACTAACGTAATCTCTCCGGTTGCATCTGCATCTGAATTAAAAGTGGGTAATAACTTTGAAGGTAAAAAGTTCATTGGTGCCCTTGATAAATTGGTTCTTTACGGAAGAATTATCTCTGATGAGGCTATTCTTACTGAGGCTGATTTTGAAACTACACGCGGTGAAGTACTTAAAGTAGCTGGCGCTCCGCAAATGGCAATTCCGGGATCGGTAATTAATCCTTTATTAGCTAACAACTTTACAATACAGTTTTGGGCTAAGCTTAACGGTGATCCGGGTACTAACTTTAAAATGCTTGCAAGTAACGGAAGGGTAAATGGTAACTCTACAGGTATATCTTTTGAATTCCCGGATAGTAATAAGCTTAATGTCGTTATTGGTAATAATGGTTCCGGATGGAACACTATTTCTGAGCAGGGTGCTGCATGGAATGTAGGAGAGTGGAATCAGGTAACAGTTACCGCTGTTAATAATGGTCAGCTTAAATATTATGTAAACGGTGAATTTGTAGCGCAAACTAACTTTACGCAATACGTGGGTAACAGTTGGGGTCTTGGTCTTGGTTACAGTCCGGCATATACAGGTGCTGTTCAGGCTGAACTTGATGAGCTACGCATCTGGCAAAAAGCACTTACACCAGAAGAAATTAAGCAAACAATGCATTATGCTCTTGAAGGTACAGAAGAAAACCTTGCATTGTATTATGATTTTGCCCCTACAACAGAAGGTGCAAATACTATTACAAGTAAAGGGAGTGTTCCTCATGTTGTTACACTTAACGGTGGTACACTTGCTCCTGCGACTTCGCCGGTAGCTGTTATGCCGGCTGATTACCAAACTACAGTAAAAGGTAAATGGAGTAAAAACAACGCAATGAACGCTGCTGGTCTTTCAATGCCTGATAACATTACTAACTATGCAAGTAATGTAGTTGTGGGTAAAAAGAATGATGCTACTCTTGATGCAGTTCCGGGAAGTTCTACACTTTCTTATGCTAAAGGTGGTTGGAAAATTGATCCTGTAAGCACTCCTTTTGCTTCAGTAAAAATGAATCTTTCAGAGGTTCTTGCAACTAAATTTGATTCGGTTGCTAATGTGGCCGGTAAATATTACCTTCTTAAGAAAGAAAGTGATACATCTTATCTAGACGTTAGCGAAGGTGATTTTGACGGACAAAATGTTACTTTCCACAATGCAAACCTTACTGAAGGTGAGTATTTCCTTGGATGGGATATAGCAACCTTTAGCTTAGGCAGGGGTGGAGCACTATCATTAACAGGCGGTCACGTTGTTACTATACCAAAAGCTGATATCAATCCTACTTTATCAGGTGAGTTTACTTTAGAGTTCTGGGTAAACATGACACAGGATCCGGGTAGTAACACGCCATTAGTATCTAACCATGGCAGGGTTAATAATAATACTACCGGACTTTCAATTGAAATGCCGGATAACAACAGTGTATCTGCTGTATTTGGTACAAACACGAACAACTGGAACAGTATTAATTCAGGTACCCAGCTTATAGTGGGCGAGTGGAACCACGTTGCTGTTACTGCTAAACCGGGAGAGAACATCAAACTTTATCTTAACGGTGAGCTAAAAGCAACGAACGCTTACACTGGATTTGTAACTAATACTAACTGGGATTTTGCCATTGGAAAAAGTATAAACTACAATAGTCAAACTATTTCTAAAATGGATGAATTCCGTATTTGGAATAAAGTTAAAACTGCTGAAGAAATTAAGGCACAGATGCACTATGGCATCAAAACAACAGATAATAATCTTGTTTATAACCTTACTTTCGATCAGGAGGATAACGGAATAATTGATAATACTGGTACTCAGGTTAATGATGTAACTTACACAAGTGCACAAATTATTGATGCGACAAGCCCTGTTGCCGATCTTACAGAGGCTTTCCCTAAAGTGACAGGTAACTGGAGTATTAAAAACGAAACTGATAACGGTTTATATGTTAAAGCTGATATTGACAGTTTCTCATCTAACCTTATAGCAGGTCGTAATACAGATAGTACTGTATTGCCATTAGGAACTGTTGAAAATACGTCTTATGTAAAAGGAGGATGGAACCTTAATGCTCTTAGCCTTGAAACGGCCACACTACAGGCTGATCTTTCTAAAATATTTGCGAATCCTACACAGATAGATAACCTTGCCGAGCAGTTTATGCTGATAAAAGGTGATCCGGAAAGTAACTATCAAACGGTAGCTACAGGAGTATCTGTAGATGGTAAAATTGATTTTGAAAACGTAGCTCTTACTTCTGGTAACTATTACCTTGCTTTTGAAACGGATGTAAATTCGGTTATTGCACAGCAGGGAGGTACTCTTGAATTAGGTCAGGGACACGAAGTGCTTATCCCTAAAGAAGGAGTTAATCAGGCACTTTCAGGTCCGTTTACAATTGAGCTTTGGGGTCGTTTAACACAAACAGCCGGAGCAAATACAAAACTTGTAGGTTTCACGAGTCTTACAGGTGGTAACTTTGGTTGGGAAATGGAATTCCTTGGTAACCAGACTCTTCAAACTATTATGGGTAAAGGTGCTGCTGGAGGCTGGAACAGCCTTAACTCTACAAAGGTATGGGCTGTTAATGAGTGGAATCACGCTGCTGTTACTTATACACCGAATGGAGAATTCAAATTCTACATTAATGGTGAATTGATGAGCAGTATGCCTGTAACCCAGTTTACGCCAAATGCAAATAACCTTGCATTAGGTAAAAACGTGGCTAATAACTCGCCTACGAGAAGCACAATTGATGAGTTCAGGATATGGACTAAAGCCAAGACTATCGAAGAGATACGTGAGGATATGTATCTTACAATGCCTGTAGCTACAGCTAACCTGCCTTATAACTATACCTTTAATCACGATGATAACGGTTTTATCGTAAATAGCGGTTCACAACAGGTTGAGGTAGCTTATACTAATGCACACATTATTCCTGCTACGGCTCCGGTAAGAGATATGGAGGCTCCGTTCCGAAATAAAGTTACCGGTAACTGGAGTGTTAAGAATGATGACAGGAATGGTCTTTTCCTTGCTGATGTTATTACAAGCAAAGAAAATAACGTTGTTATAGGTAAACAGATTGGTGGAGAAGTGCTTCATATTCTTAATGAAACGGCTAATGATACACTTTACCTGAGCACACCTTGGAAAATGGCTTCGCTTTATATGGATCAGGGTTCTCCTAAAGCAGATCTTTCTAAGATTTTTACAAATCTTAATGATGTTCAGCTTATTGCCCAAACCTATTTCTTATTAAAAGGGAATCCGGCTGAAGCTTTGGAAATAGCTGCCACAGGTACTAAAATTGGTAATATTGTTACTTTTGGCGAAATGCCACTTGACGGTACTCCTGTATACCTTGCATGGAAAAACGAGCCGGAATATCCGGTTGGTAGTTTCCCAATTGCTGCACAAAGCATATGGAAATATAACGATAGCGGTGCTGACCTTGGAACTGACTGGAGAACTAATGCGTATGATGATTCGGCATGGTTATTTGGTAACGGTATTCTTGGGTATGGTGACCCTAACCAAAATACTACACTTAGTTATGGTGCAGATGCACAAAACAAACACATCACTACATATTTAAGACATACATTTAATGTTGAAGATGCTTCAGCAATAGGAACTCTTAAATTTAAAGTGCTTAGAGATGATGGTGTAGTTGTATATGTAAATGGAGTTGAAGCTTTCAGAGACAATATGCCTCAGGGAGAAATTACATCTTCTACATTAGCACTTGCTGCTGTAAATGATGCTGCAGAAACTACATTCTATGAATTTACTACTGATAATTTGTTACAAACAGGAGAGAATGTTATTGCTGTAGAGCTTCACCAGGCGGCAGCTAACAGTTCTGACCTTGGATTTGATATGGCGGTAGACTTTAACCTGCCACCATTGGCACCTGCTGCTTATCCGTTACCTAAAGGTTCTGAATGGACTTATCTGGATAATGGTACAAATCAGGGAACAGAGTGGACAGCTCTTACGTTTGATAATATAGAATGGAAAAAAGGAATTGCACCTCTTGGCTATGGTGATCCTATGAAAACTGTAGTGTCTTTTGGTTCTGATTCAGCTAATAAATACATTACAACTTATTTCTCAAGAGATATCCAGATTAATCTTTCTGAACTTACTGATATGGTAAACTTTGGATTAAGGAGAGATGATGGTGCTGTTGTTTATGTAAACGGTACAGAAGTTATAAGAGAAAATATGCCTGCAGGTACTATTGATTATCTAACACACTCTGTAAACACTATAGATGGTGCAGATGAAAAACGTTACTACGTTTATCAGGTTGCTAAGACAGCATTTGTTGATGGTGTAAATAGAATATCTGTCGAGATGCACAATCGAGATCAGTCAAGTTCTGATATAGGTTTTGACCTTTATGTTCAGAATACAGAAGATCTTACGGTAAGTTGTGATGAGCCACATATTGGCTGTTTTACATCTATTGCGCCAACTGCTCAGCAAAATCACCTTATAATTTCTGAAGATCACCGTTTCCAGCTGATATTTAAAGAAGGAACTCCTTATATGACAGGAGGCGGTAACGTTCCTGGAAACCATGACTTTGCTGCTTATATTGGTATCAATGGAAGTAGTACTAACGGATACCTATCAGTTAACCAGGAAAATACTCCGGGTGGTGTGTCTATGCTTAATCTTCATCTTGATGAAACTCAGGATCTGTGGGTTGTAGATAATTCAAGAGCGGTTGATTTATACAACAGTAACCTTGTAACAACTTCAAGAAACTGTTCGGGTGGTGTAACTCCGTGGGGTACTATTGTAACCAGTGAAGAGGATACTGCTTCAGGTGATGCAAATGGCGATGGCTATCAGGATCTTGGATGGCTAATAGAAATTGATCCGGAAACGGCTCAGGTTAAAGAGCACGGAAACGGTTATCAGGAGAAACTATGGGCTATGGGTAGAATGAACCACGAGAACGTAGTTATTGCTGCCGATCAAAGAACTGCTTACTATGGTGAGGATGGAGGAACACATTGTGTTTATAAATTCGTTGCCGACACACCTGGCGATCTTAGCGCAGGTAAGGTTTATGTACTTAAGCTTGATCTTCCGTTATCTGATGATGAGCCAAGTTCAGCTACAGCTACATGGGTACAGGTACCTAATACTACTAAAGCAGATCGTAACAACCTTAATACGGTAGCTTCAACTCTTGGAGGTACTAACTTTAACGGTGTTGAAGATTGCGAGATTAGCCCGCTTAACGGTATGATCTATTTTACATCTAAAGGCAAAAGCCGAGTTTACAGATTTAAGGACAATGGAGATACTATCAGTCAGTTTGAAGTATTTGCCGGAGGTAAGAATTATAATATTGAAACTGCAAATGGTACTATGAGTGAACCATGGGCAGATGGAAATGATAACCTTACTTTTGATGATAAAGGTAACCTTTGGGTACTTCAGGACGGTGGTCTTAATTATATCTGGGTTATTCGTCCGGATCATGAGCAAAGCCATCCTAATATTAAACTGTTTGCTTCTATGCCGGCGGGTGCAGAGCCTACAGGACTTAACTTTACACCAGATTTTAAATATGGTTTCTTCTCTGTACAGCATCCAAACGGAAATAACGCTGCTCAGCAAGATGCTACATTTGGTAATGTTACATTTAACGCTTCGGCTACAGTGGTGTTCTCATTAGATAGAGATCTTGGAGCGCATACTCCTGTCGCAGATTTTACAGCTAACGTAACTACAATACAGGAAGGTGAAACAGTAACATTTACTGACCTTAGTACAAACAACCCAACATCATGGACATGGACGTTTGAAGGTGGTGAGCCGGCTACTTCTACAGAAGCTTCACCTACTGTAACGTATAATGCTCCGGGTACATACAATGTAAGTTTAATTACTTCTAATATTGCTGGTACAAGTGCTGCTGCTGATAAAGCAGATTACATACTTGTTGAAGAAGTACTTGGAACTGATACACCAAACCCACTTAAAGGTATGGTAACAATGTATCCTAACCCTACTGATGGTGCTGTTACTATTGAAGTTAACAATGAAGCTTGTAATGATGTTATTGTTGAGGTATTTGATATTACAGGCAGAAAAGTGTCTGAAACCAAAGGCCAGTCAATAGCAGGAAACCAAAAAGTTGAACTTAACCTTTCAGGAGTAGCAGGTGAGCAGGTGTTTGTTGTCCGCGTACACGTGGGTGATAAAACAGGAACTTACAAACTACTGAAAAAGCAATAATAGTTTAGTTTAGGAAATTTGTTTTTTTGAATGAGAGGGCCGGCAGTAATGCCGGCTCTTTTTTTATGTAAAAACAGGTAATACTACGCAGACAGGCCTTGGAACGTTTTTTTAGTTTTACATACTAACCGTTTTGAGTTGAGAAATGTTTTTCAGGCTTATTTTGGTTAGCAGATTTATACCACAACTAAAAACTTAAAATATGACAAATCCAGAAACTATTGTAAAGAAGATTTTTAATGGTATACACCGTGAAGAGGTCATTCTTGAAAAAATTATAAAGAAATTTGATGCTAAGGCAAAAAAGATAATTTATCATTTGTTTGGAGAAGGAGCAGAAATCCAGCTTACAAATGATATCAATACTATTCCTTCCAACGGAATAAAAATTAATACACCCGGGACTTATTATCTTACACAAGATATAATTTGGCTTCCCGGGACAAATGAAAAAAGTATAGCTATTAACATTACATGTAGCGATGTAGTCTTAGATTTAAACGGACATAAGATTACCGCAGTATCTTTAGATCATACTGCTGAAATTGTTGGAATAAATGCAGGCTCTCTTGAAGGTTGCAATAATATTACAATTCAGAATGGTGAGTTGGTTAATATGTCACTTCACGGTATTAGTGTAGGTTTAACCAGCAATTTAAATATCGTAAATGTAACAGTTAAAGGATCTGAATATACTTATTTTGGGACAGATCCGCTGGTAACAGCTTCAGGTATTTATGTTGAATTTTCTAACTACGTTAATATTACCCGTTGTACCGTTACTGGTGTAAAGGTTACATCGCCTGCCTATGCAGGGATACAGTTATTTGCTTCGACAAATGCTACAATATCTAATAATTATGTAAATAATCTGGTTAATCTTGATGGAACTGTAACAGGTTTTAGTTATGTCGAAGGATGTAAGAAGGTTACAACGTTTAATTGCCATTCGTCTGAATTCAGATCCCATTATCAAGCCAATCCATTAGGAAAAACTACCACTTTCGGGCATACTGTTTTAGGATTTTTACCTACTGCCTGTTCTAATCTTCATTATGAAAATTGTACCGCCACCAATTTAAGAGGATGTTGTGATGATTGTCATGGGATGTCTATTTTTGATTCAAATGATGTTACTGTTACTGCTTTTAGGGCTACAGGTATACTAGACGGAGATGCTCCTGTTAATACCGGAGCAAAAGCAACGGGATTAGAAGTTTATGGTAATAATATAACTGTAAAATTTAGTGTAGTCGAAAATATATTCGCAATAGTTCCGCAGGATAAGCAGAGTTGCGGTTTTAGTGCCGGCGGCAACAATATTACTTTTGAATCTTGTGTTGCCAATAATGTTTTGGTATTTGACGAGAATAGAAACCCAACCAATAATTATGATAAATATGGTTACGGAATAGGGTTTGGATGGGCACCGGATCCTCGAAAACCTTTTGTAGATATGTATGCAAAAGACACTGTATATCTAAACTGTGGAGCGATATCTTGTCAGGTTGGGTTTGACACCTGGAATCATATCGATGGAAAATGGGAAAACTGGACTACAGAAAATTGTGATATAAATGTATTGCAGCAGCCTGGCGCAAAAAGGATTTTTAGCATGAATAATTGCTCTGAATTACCACCCGATATGACAAGCCCTATGATAATAAGCAACAATGCTTCTAATAATGATTTTATACCTGTAGTAAGTCTTTAATTTACATTAATATAGTATCTGACAAGTCCTAAAATATTCTGCCTATTTTAGGACTCGTCAAATTTGTGTAATTTAAGTATAGTTATCTAAAATTTTTATTGGTATAAGAATTTAAAGTAACTCTATCGTATATTGTACTACCAAACTTAACTATATTCAATGAATATCTATCTTATACTTGTAGCGCTGATAAGTCTTTCTGCAGCATTTGCTTATATCAATCACCGTTTTATTAAAATGCCTTTTGTTATAGGGCTATTTTTCTTGTCTACTATTCTGTCTTTGGTGATTTTAAGTGAACGATGGTGGGATTCGGGGCGTTATCTGGAAACGAGAGCTTATCTGGCACAGATAGAATTAAGCAATGTGATACTGGACGTAATGCTGGGCTTTTTGCTTTTTGCAGGTTCACTGCATACCCGATGGACAGACATACGACTCCAGCTCAGACCTATAACTTTTTTTGCAGTTCTTGGTGTAGTTTTTTCAACGCTTCTTATTGGTGGTGCAATTTTTTGGGTATCAGGATTACTGGATGCCCAGATAGATTTGCTGCATTGTTTTATTTTCGGTGCCTTAATATCACCAACGGATCCTATAGCTGTGCTTGGCATTTTGACAAAAGCTAATGTGTCGAAAAAGGTAGAATCAACCATTGTGGGTGAATCATTATTCAATGATGGAATAGGTGTGGTGATTTTTGTGGCACTTTTTGAAACGTTAAAACTAGGAAACGATCATATTGATTTTGGGCATTTCGGTGTTTTATTCCTGCAGGAAGCTGTAGGAGGAATGCTGTTTGGGCTTGCGCTTGGTTATGCATTACACTATCTCTTAAAGAGCATTGATAATTATGAAACAGAAGTGCTTCTGACTATTGCTTTTGTAATGTCCGGTTATGCCCTGAGCAATTATTTCCATTTGTCCGGCGCATTAGCAATGGTTGTTATGGGGTTATTGGTAGGCAACTATAAAAGGGAAGCATCCATGAGTGACAGAACCCAGGAATATGTGCATAAATTTTGGGAACTGATTGATGTAATATTAAATGCGGTATTATTCATCAGTATTGGTTTTGTACTTGTATTTATCGATTTTACAACTGCACATATTTTAATAGGTTTATTAGCTGTTTTAGTTGTTCTCATTGCAAGGGTTATTGTAATCTGGATCCCTGCTTTAACCTTTAAAAGGCTGATACAGTTTACCAACAATGAGACCAAAATTATTATTTGGGGTGGGCTGCGAGGAGGCCTGTCTATAGCATTAGTACTTTCACTTCCGGCCGGAGAAGCTAAGGATATGCTTGTTATAGCAACTTACTTCTGTGTGGTGTTCAGTATTCTTTTACAAGGATTAACCGTTGGTAAACTGGCAAAGAGACTGAGCGAAAAATAATGCTCTCAGGATTTTTTTAAGACATTTTCTTTTTGAAGTCCGTCAATTTGAATTGTCTGGGTAGGATATGCAAATTCAACACCTTCTTTTTCGAATGACTTAAATATGTTCAGGAATATTTCCTGTTGACTATCCATATACACATTATAATCCGGTGCTTCGACATAATAAACGAATTCAAAATTAAGGCTAAAGTCACCAAAGCCCGAAAAATGTCCTCTGTCATAACTTACGTTTGATGTATTAAGTATGATATTTTTAACCAGTTCGGGAATTTGCGCAAGTTGTGTTGCAGTGGTTTGATAAGTTACACCAAGAGAAAATACTATCCTTCTTCTTTGCATGCGCTTAAAGTTATGCAAGCGTGAGTTTGTAAGATCTGTATTAGAACAAATTAACTGTTCTCCATTAAGAGTCCTTATTCGTGTAGTTTTGATACCAATATACTCAATAACACCATTGTCGTTATCTATAACTACAAAATCACCAATTTCAAATGGGCGGTCAAAGAATATTACAAAGTAGCTAAACAGATCGCCGAGTACTGCCTGGGCAGCAAGAGCAATTGCAATACCTCCAACCCCAAGACCGGCTATTATTGTAGTCACATTATAACCCATATTATCTATCAAAAAGACTATACCCAGTATCCATATTATTATGTTTACAATAGCTATAAGTCCACCTGCCTGCTTCTCTTTGCTTTCGCTGTCCTCGTCCCGTTGAATAAAAGAAAATACGAATTTTTTAAAAGCAGCAATTACAATTTTAATGATATAGAATGTGATTGCCATCATGTATGCCACATGCAAAACATTACTAAGCTTTTCAGGTAAATTTAAGGTTTGAATAGAGAAGTAAACTGTAGTTATGTACAGTAGTGGGAAGACGCTTTTTTCGATAATACCTAAAAGAAACTCATCCCAGGTAGTTGAGGTAGAGGCGGCCCATTTTTTAAGCCTTCTGAAAATGTAATGCTTAAATATTTTCAGGGCAATAAATGTTATAACTATTATGGCTATTACCATAAGCCAGTTATAAATAGTGTTTCCCAGAAAAATGTTGTCTAAAAACTCGTTCATACTTCTTATTTTTTTATATAATAAATAGTACCGGTTTTATAATAATAGCAATAGTACCCAAATATAATATGGGAGTAATGCCTGACATGAGCGATGATTAACCTTCGAGGAAAAATGATTAGCAATGTAATCGGGGTGGCCAAAATGGCGAATGCACATGCACGGTAAAATAGGCATATTGTTACGGTGCCGGTATGTAATTACGAATATAGGCTTTTATTTATGGGTTTGCAAACCATCGCTGGTTAAATCTTTATTATTATGTTCAGAACGGAATAGTTACGATTGATAATGTAAATTTTAGCTTAAAGCATCTTTTATGCGTTCTTCATTTGTAACGTTTGAAAGATTAATTGCTGTCTCTATCAGGGCAAGATGAGAATAGGCCTGCGGGAAATTGCCTAAAAGTCTTTTAGTTTCAAAATCAATATCCTCACTAAAAAGGCCCAGATGATTACTATAAGACAATAACTGATCGAAAAGAGCAAGGGCTTTTTTACCTTCACCAATCTTATAAAGGCTGTTTATAAACCAAAACGTACATATCGTAAAAGAAGAAGATGGTAATCCAAAATCGTCTTTGTTTTTATAACGGTATAAAAGGCCCTTATGACTTAGCTCTTTTTCAATGGCATGAACAGTGCTGATATAACGAGGATCGGAAGCTTCAATTATTCCATAGTTTTCCATTAATAATACAGAAGCATCGAGATCTGAAGAACCATAAGATTGGGTAAAAGCATTACAGTCATTATTCCAGGCATTTTCAAAAACATCTTTTTTTATGGCATCGGCCAGAGGTATCCATTTTTGGGCTTTGGCCTTTTTGTCAAGTAATAAAGCTACTTTTATTGCTCTGTCTATAGCTGTCCAGCATAATACTTTTGAAAATGTAAAATGTCGCTCTTCTGTACGGAATTCCCATATTCCTTTATCGGGTTCCTGCCAGTGCTGTTGTACTACCCATACTACACCTTTAGTAATATTCCATAATTCCTCCCCATTTTCAATACTATTGCTAAAATGTGTAAGTTGCTGGTAAATTACATCCATCAGGATCCCATAAATATCATTTTGGCGTTGTGAATAGGCAGCATTTCCTATTCGCACAGGTTTTGAATCATAATATCCTGAGAGATGATCAAGAGTTTCTTCGGTGAGTTTTTTTTCGCCGTTTATGCCATACATTATCTGGAGTTTCTCATCCTTATCAGGAACAAGGCTTATAATAAAACGAAGATAATCACGTGCCATCTCATAATGGCCAAGTTCGTGAACAACCTTGACAACCATCGATGCATCACGGATCCAACAAAACCTGTAATCCCAATTACGAACTTCTCCAATGGTTTCAGGTAAAGATGTTGTAGCAGCAGCTAATACAGCTCCGGTTTTTTCATAAGACAATAGTTTGAGTGTTATGGCACTTCTGGATATTTGTTGTGCATAGCGGCTATATGTTGTTGTTCTTTCACTCCAGTTAAGCCAATATGTTTTTGTTCGTTGGAGTTCAAGTTCAACTTTTTTTAGTGTTGGCACAAATATTTTTTCATTATAAGTAAGAAGAAAGAAAGCTTCTTCAGTAAGAAATATTTCTTCTTCAGAAAGTACTTTATTCTTATCCAGATTTGTATATAAGAATGTTGAATCGAATTTCTTGTTATCAGTAACACTTATAATAAAATCTTCTTTTACATAACTTCTTGTTTCTTCAAGGGCATATTCCAGTTTAGGATCATATTTAGCATAAAAGGAAGGATTTCCTGAAACGGGTCTCAGATAGCGTATTATTTCAGGAGGCGAATAAAAACCTTTGGTTTCTTCTCCATATCGGGGCATGAAATCAATAATTTCAAAAGCATCTTTGCCATTGTCAAATTTGGTAATCAATATTGCGGTATCTTCCATGTAATATTGATTTATTTTATAATCATCAGTAGTTTGTATACTAAAACTACCGCCAATTTTTTCATCGAGAAGTTTTGCAAAAATTGAAGAAGAATCGAACTCTGGTAAGCAGCACCAATCAATAGACCCTTTGTTAGAAACCAATGCTGCGCTGCGGCAATTACCAATTATGCCGAAATTTAAATTAGTCATAAAATGTTTATTTGGATAGGTTTTAGGCTTTCAATTTTTTAAATTTACAAAAATCGACTTATTAATCCAAAATACTTTTGATGAATAAAACAATTATAGTTTCTAACCGTCTGCCAATCGAATTACAATTTGAAAATGAAAAAATGCACATAAAAAGCAGCGTTGGGGGATTAGCTACTGGCTTAAAATCCATCCATTCTGATGGTAATGGCATTTGGGTAGGATGGTCAGGAATTACCGAAGATGAGTTAACGCCGGTTCAATCCCAAAAGGTAGACGAAGCACTTGACGCACATAAATGTATCAGGGTACCGCTTACGGAATATGAAATTGAAAATTATTATCATGGTTTTAGTAATAAGGCACTTTGGCCACTGTTTCATTATTTTCAGGCTTATACAGAATTTGAACTTGAACAATGGGATTCGTATAAAATGGTTAATAACAAATTTGCTGAAATTGTCATTAAGCATGCCGAAGAAGGTGATACAGTATGGATACATGATTATCAGCTTCTTTTATTGCCTCAATTATTAAGGGAACAGCGTCCGGACCTTACAATTGGTTTTTTTCTCCATATCCCTTTTCCTTCATTTGAGCTTTTTCGTACTTGTCCGTGGAGGGATGAACTTTTATACGGCGTATTAGGAGCCGACCTAATAGGTTTTCATACCTATGATTATGTTCGACATTTTCTTTCATCTACATCAAGACTTGCAGGTCTTGATGTGCATTTCAATGAAGTTAATTATGGAGATAGAACTGTAAAGGTAGACTTTTTCCCTATGGGCATTGATTATGACCGATATCATTCCGCTGCAATAGAACATGCTGCAAGACCGGAGGAAGCAAAGTCACAACTCAGAAAAAGCATTGAACAGCATAATTCTAATAACATGGAATCAAGACTTGTGCTTTCTATAGACAGAATGGATTATACAAAGGGAATACCTAACCGAATAAAGGCATTTGAGTATTTTTTAAATAAGTATCCTGAGTTTAAAGGTAAAGTTCGTTTGTTAATGCTTGCTGTTCCTTCAAGGGAGAAAGTAATGCAATACCAACACCTTAAACGTGAAACGGATGAATTGGTAGGTAGGGTTAACGGACAATTTGCTACAGTAAACTGGACCCCAATATGGTATTTTTATCGTTCAATGCAATTTGATGATCTTGTAGATCTTTATGCCTCTTCAGATGTAGCTATGATTACGCCTTTAAGAGACGGTATGAATCTTGTGGCTAAAGAGTATGTTGCTACCAGGATTGATGGTAATGGCGTACTGATTTTAAGTGAAATGGCTGGCTCAGCACAAGAAATGCATCAGGCATTATTGGTAAATCCAAACAATTTTGAGCAGCTTGCGGATAGCTTAAAAACTGCTTTAGAAATGCCTGAACAAGAACAGGCAATAAGACTCGCAGCGCTACAAAAAGGGGTGTCGAAGCATAATGTAGAAACATGGGCTAATGCTTTTATAAACTCTCTAACAGAAATTAAATCACAAATTGCCCCTGTTTTTCCGGACAGATATACTGATGGTGACAATGAAATGGTGAAAAATCATTATTCCAAATCCGGTAAAAAATTATTACTCCTTGATTATGACGGGACTTTGGTAGGTTTTAAAGACAATCCTTTAGATGCTAGTCCCGATGAGGAACTCTATAATTATCTTGATTGTCTGGCTAAACATAAAGATACAGAAATTGCTATAATCAGCGGAAGGGATCGTGCTACTTTAGAAAATTGGTTTGGACATAAAGACTATACAATAATTACAGACCATGGTGTATGGTTAAGAAGAAAAAGTGAAAGCTGGACACGTCTTGCAAAAGCTGATGGTGACTGGAAAAAAAATATTAAGCCTATTTTAGAAAATTTTTCAGATTGTACCCCTGGAGCTTTTGTAGAAGAAAAAGAATATTCACTTGCCTGGCATTATCGTCGTTCGGATGCCGAACTGGCTCAATTCCGTATAAAGGAAATTAAACATATGCTTACTGAAACACTTGAAAGCAGCTCACTTTCACTGCTGGAGGGTAACAAAGTTCTGGAAATAAAAAGTGATTCCGTGAATAAAGGCCGAGCTGCAGCACGATTACTGGCGGACACAAAATATGATTTTATTTTGTCGATAGGTGATGACTGGACTGATGAATTTATGTTTGAGGAATTACCTGTAGAGGCTTATACTGTTAAGGTTGGTACTAGTAAAACTGCAGCAAGATATTTTGTAAAAAACTTTGAAGAGGTGCGTGAAATGCTAAAATCATTGTGTTAGCATAAAACTATATTATTAAGCTGACCTTATTAATGAATGCTCTGCAATTCGTCATAGTGTCTGTAGATACGGTTGTTTGTTTAGTTTTAATAAGTTCCGGACAAATAATGATGTGCTTATAACAGTTTATACATGACAAAAGGACGGGTTTTTTAGATATAATATCATTTTAGCTTTTTGGCATACTTTTTATGTCTAATAGTGTGTAATCCAAAGTAAAAAAGAAAGGAAATTTAAAATGCTAAAATGGATTGATGTTATACGATTTGCCAGTACAGGTAATCCTGTGCCGGATAAAAAAATTGTAAAGAAAAATGAAGAGTGGCAGATGCTGCTTTCACCTGAAGAATTCAGGATAACACGTTTAAAAGGTACAGAACGTGCCCATAGCTCAGAAATGTGTTCATTATTTGAACCCGGAAAGTATGCCTGTGTTTGCTGCGGTACTTTACTTTTTGATGCTAATCAAAAATTTGAAAGCGGTACAGGATGGCCTTCCTTTACACAACCTGCTACCGAAAATGCTGTTGCTTATACTAAAGATATAAGTTATGGAATGGTACGTATAGAGACCGTTTGTAATACCTGTGATGCTCATTTGGGACATGTCTTTCCCGACGGGCCTGAGCCAAGCGGACTACGATATTGTATGAATGCCGTAGCCCTTAAAAAAATAGAAAACAACGAAAGAAAAGCAACTTTTGGAGGCGGTTGTTTTTGGTGTACGGAAGCAGTTTTTACACAGCTTAAAGGAGTTTTAAAAGTAGAAAGTGGGTATAGTGGCGGTAAGATCACAAATCCTACGTATAGAGAAGTGTGTAGTGGACTGACCGGTCATGCAGAAGTTGTTGAAGTAACTTATGATCCTGATGAAATCTCCTATGCAGATTTACTTCGTATACATTTAAGTACTCATAATCCTACTACTCTTAACAGGCAGGGTGCCGATGTAGGAACGCAATACAGGAGTGTTGTTTTCTACAGGAATGAAGATGAAAAAACTACAGCTTTAGAGATTATTTCTGAGTTGCAGGAAGCATATGATATGCCTATTGTAACTGAAGTTAGTCCATTAGACTATTTTTATAGAGCTGAAGATTATCATCAGGACTATTATGCTAACAATTCTCAGGAAGGCTATTGTCAGGCTGTCATCGATCCTAAATTAAGGAAGTTCAGGGAGCTATTTAAAAGCAGGCTTAAAGATACAGAGCAGGAGATGAACAATGATCATGTTTAAAAAAGCCGGTTTTGGAGGAGGCTGCCATTGGTGTACTGAAGCAGTATTTTCTTCTTTAAAGGGCGTTCAGTCTGTAAAGCAGGGATGGATAGCTTCTACCGGAAATAATTCTTCCTTTTCGGAGGGAGTAATTATCGAATTCGATGAAAGTATTATTTCTTTTGAAACACTGATTGCAATCCATCTCTATACACATAGTAGTACATCACAACATTCCATGAGAGGTAAATACCGTTCAGCTATTTACACATTTGATGATCATGACGCTGAAATTGTAATGCAAACTATAGAGACCTTACAATCTGAATTTAATGAACCTTTTGTAACTATGGTTTTACCATTCAAGGAGTTTTCGCTTAGTAGGGATGAACTACTGGATTATTATTTCAGTAACCCACGAAAACCTTTTTGCGAACGTTATATAACACCTAAATTAAAACTCATTATGGAACGGTTTTCTAACGTTGCTAATAATGATAAACTAAAGCATCTGTAATAATTTATAGTCAGATGTGTATTATATTATGGAAATAACAAATAAAAAAACGGCATACTCAATACTGGAACTTGCGATAGTATCGAGTGGCCTTTCGATAGAAGAAACATTTAAAAACAGTGTAGACCTTGCCAGGAAAGCGGAGGATATGGGATACAGCCGATTATGGCTTGCTGAACATCATAATATGGTTCACGTGGCCAGTGTGGCAACATCCATATTAATTGGTCATATAGCAGGACATACCAAAAGCATCAGAGTAGGTTCAGGAGGTATAATGCTGCCAAATCATTCGCCACTTATCGTAGCAGAGCAGTTTGGAACACTCGGAAGACTTTACCCTGACAGGATTGATTTAGGACTGGGTAGGGCACCGGGTACCGACCAGATTACTGCACATGCTATACGTAGTGATAGGATGCAAGCGGTACATAATTTTGAAAGCGAAATTGAACAAATACAAAAATATTTCTCAACAGAAAATGAGTGGTCTCAGGTGCGTGCTGTTGTAGCCGAGGGTGTTGGCGTGCCGCTTTATATTTTAGGCTCAAGCCTGGATAGTGCACATCTTGCAGCAAAAATGGGGTTCCCATATGCTTTTGCAAGCCATTTTGCCACAGGATTACTGCATGAGGCTCTTGATATATACCGAAAAGAATTTCAGCCTTCAGAATATCTTGCAAAACCATATACTATTGCAGGTGTTAATGTGATCGCTGCTGATACAGATGACGAGGCAGAACGCAATTTCACTTCTCTTATCCGTATGTTTCTTGGTATACTGACAGGGAAGAGAGAGCCTTTACAACCGCCGATGGAAATGACTGATGAACTGATGATGATTCAGCATAATCCTGCAGTACGTGAGATGCTTAAATACTCTTTTGTGGGTAGAAAAGAGGCTGTAGCCAAACAGTTAGACAGATTTCTTCGTGAAACCGGTGTAGACGAACTAATGGTAGTATCTAATATGCACAAACATGAGGATAGGATAAAATCCTATAGCATATTGTCTGAAATATTGAAGGAACGAAATAATTAACAGGATGTGTATATTTGATATAAAATAAAGATATCTATGAAAAAAATAGGATTTTTATCATTTGGACATTGGGCTAATCATCCGTCTTATCAGGCTCGTACAGCGAGTGATACGTTGCTGCAATCTATTGATTTGGCAGTAGCTGCTGAAGAAATAGGTTTGGATGGTGCTTACTTTAGGGTACATCATTTTGCCCGTCAGTTAGCATCGCCTTTTCCATTGCTTTCGGCTATTGGTGCAAAAACCAGCAAAATAGAGATTGGTACAGGTGTAATTGATATGCGTTATGAAAACCCATTATACATGGTGGAAGATGCAGGTGCTGCCGACCTTATTTCAGAAGGTCGTTTGCAGTTGGGCATAAGCAGGGGATCACCGGAGCAGGTTATTGACGGTTGGCGTTACTTTGGCTATGAACCTGAAAGTGGAGATACAGATGCAGATATGGGACGTAAAAAAGCGTTGGAATTTTTAAAAAGGCTTGATGGTGTGGGTTTTGCACAACCAAATCCGCAACCTATGTTCCCTAATCCACCTGGGCTATTACGTCTTGAGCCGCATTCTGAAGGATTGCGCGAGCGAATATGGTGGGGCGCTGCTTCTAATGCTACAGCTGTATGGGCTGCTGAACAGGGTATGCATCTTCAGAGTTCGACACTAAAATATGATGAAAACGGTAAACCTTTTCATATTCAGCAAGCAGAACAGATCAGGATGTACAAAGAGGCCTGGAAAAATGCCGGTCATCAGCGCGAACCAAGAGTTTCGGTAAGTCGTTCGATTTTTGCATTGGTAAACGATCAGGATCGCTATTATTTCGGTCAGCAGGGAAGGGGAGATGATAGTTTTGGCTATATAGAAAGTGACAAGCGTGCCATTTTTGGAAAGAGCTATGCCGACGAACCTGATAAACTAATTAAGGAACTGGCTAAGGATGAAGCTATCAAAGAAGCTGATACTTTATTACTTACCATCCCAAACACATTAGGTGTTGATTATAATGTACATGTATTGTCAGCTATAATGGAGCATGTGGCTCCGGCACTAGGCTGGCGATAACATAAAATTATAAGGGACTGCCTCACTTTTGAGGCGGTCCTTTTTTGTGTTATCATAATAAGAAACTTATATTTCTGATGGTTCAGATATGTTTTAGACATCTCGTGAGAATAAAGTATTCTGTCACTTGAATATGTAGGAGGTGCTAAAAATAAATATTTCACTTATCAATAACACCCATTTTCGTCATTAAAAAGGTTGCGCTTTTGTTTCGGCAAACTCCATCACGAAGCTGATAATCAAAGTATAATTCATTATCTACTATTTGGGCCTCAAAACAGCGATTTACTAATTTTTCAGGATGCGTATCAGCAAGACTGCAAACTTCTATGTCATGAGTTGCAATGGATCCTATTGCTTTAAGAGCGAGCATTTTTTCAATTACCTTAATAGTACCACTATGTTTATCATCAGAATTAGTTCCTTTCAATATCTCGTCAAGTAAAACAAAAGCTCTGTTGTTAGCAAGTGCATCGATAATGTATTTAAGCCGTTTTACTTCGGCAAAGAAATATGATTCATTATCAGAAAGCGAATCAGACAATCGCATTGAAACTAATACTGGTAATGGATGAATGATAGCCTTTTCTGCACATACTGGAGCGCCAGCTCCCGCAAGCACCATATTTACTCCCAAACTGCGTAGAAATGTACTCTTACCCGACATATTAGAGCCTGTGAGTATCATAAAGTTTTTATCAAAATTAATGTCATTCCCAATTCTTTTTCCCTTTCTTAGAAGTGGATGAGCCAGGTTTTGAAATTCAATTTTAAAATCAGAATTGAGCTCGGGAAAAACAAATTCAGGATTGTTGTAATACAAATTTCCAAAGCTTCCTAAAGCTTCTATTTCGGCAATGGTGTCCAGCCAGACAACTATGCTATCTGCATATTGCTTTTTCCATTTCCATAAGGCTTTGAGAGAATTCAGATGAAATAAAAGGACTCCGTTAAAAAGTAAAGCCCCAAGCAGGTTATTTATACTGTCCAGCCTGGAAAAAAGTACCGCAAGCCTTTTAATTTCTTTTGAAGCTTTTTTATTATCATTGATAAAGATATTTTGTAAAGCTTTCAATTTTTCTGATTCAAAAGATTGGCTTTCAATCTCTTTAATTATAAGGCCATAGTGATGAATTATTTCATCTACCTCAGTAATATCTTTTATTTCAGCCTTAATAGTTTTTAAATGTAATAATGTAAACAGTAGATTAAACCCAAAACACCATCCGACTACATCCCCAAACAAACCATTACCTGTAATTGCATATACCAGAAAAAAACAAATAAATGCTATAGGTCCTGTATATAATAATATATTAGCAATGGGAGACATTTTGGCTGTTCTGGCATCAGCCCATTTTAATAATTGATTGTAAATTTCCTCATTATCAGGCTTTACCATAGCCAAAGCCATAATCTCCTGTCTGAATTCTGCTTTATTAGCCAGTTCTCTTACTGCTTCCTGATTTTGAATAATTGTGCCTTGCGGAAGTAATTTATTTAATAAATCAGCCAGCCTTTTATTGCCCTTATAGGTTTTGGTTCGATTAAGATTGTGAAAAAGTGATTTTCGTCCGTAGATATCCAGATCAAAGGTATAAGGGTGAAAATGGTCTTCAAATTCTTCACCATCATTGAAAGGAATTGAAATACCATTAAGATAGTCCATTTCATCCTTGTTGATTTTTACTAATGCCTCAGCACGTAATTTCTTATTACGAACAAGAACATGTCGATTCATTAGCAGAACAAATTCTACTATACAAAATGCCATGCAGCATAAAAGGAAAAAGGGCCTGTCAGATTTAATGCTATAATAGCCTAAAACAAGAAAGGTAAGCGCCATTAGCAATCTTGATGTGCTAATAATATTATATCGGGTAGTTAGCCTTTTTAAATCCTGTAAAAAAGCTTCTCTGCGTTTTTCGTAAAACTCCATACACACTCATCACAATTAAAATTAAATATCCTGCAATGGCAGGATATTTCTTCTAGCCCTCATGAAATACCAATAAAGGTACTTTGCTATGATAAGCCATTTTTTTTGTGAGACTGCGATGGAAAAGTCCTTCAAAGAATCCACGTTTATGCGTACGCATAACCAGCATCCCTACGCGTTGGTTTTGTATAAAATCAAGTATGGTTTGTTCAATATGGTCGCCGGCAATATTAAAGAAATCAATTTTTTCACTTCGATAATATATTTTCCATTCATTGATTCTTTCCTCAATATCCTCCGGATCATCATCATTCTTGATATAAAGACATAGTACCGATGCTTCAAATTTTTTAGCAATTTCAAGTGTTTTAGCAAGAGCGTCGTTGTCTTTATCTTTGTATTGAGTTGTAAACGCGATACTTTTTATCGGATGATATTCTGCTTCAGCAGGTATGCCTAATACTGGGACTTTGGCATTAGCTATTACAGAAGCCGTAGAAGAACCAATAAAGGTTTCTTTTAGGCCACTCGCTCCCTTAGTTCCCATAACAATCAGGTCTATATTATCGTCGTTACAAACCTTGTTTATGTTATAAATAAGATCACCATAAAGCAGTACATTTCTCATTTTTACGTGTCCAAGGTTCCTTCGCTCGGCAATTTTGTGCAATTCGGGCAATTGTTCCCTAAAGCTTTCAAATTGGTTCATTTCCACTATGTCGAATATTTCTTTTGTCGATTCCGGCAACGGCGGTGTTTCAACTATTGGCAAATCATATACATGCAGCACTACCAGTTCGGCCCCAAAGGAGTCAGCAAACCTGAGAGCATAAATGAATGCCGTTTGTGCAGCTTCAGAAAAATCTGTTGGAAAAAGAATTTGTTTCATAATAGCGGTATTGGTATACTATAAAATTACAAAAAAATACCGAGGCTTCTTACATTTCAACCATGAGCTTTTTGTTAAAAAAATAAGGGTTGCCATTTGGCAGCCCTTAACGTTGTTGTGTATTTCGAATTTATTATAGTTTATTAAAAGTATCAACATAAGTACCGGTTATGGTAACATTGTTTCCTTTAGTTACGGTTCCGAAGATTGTTATTGATGACCCAGAACCTACAAATTCAAGCTTAGCTCCACTGTTTAATACCATATTTCCGTAAACTACAACCGAGCCTTCTATTTTCAGCGTTGCATTGCTATTTACATTTAATGAGTTGTATGGGTTAAATACTGAACCCTGAGCTAAAGCCCCTCTCATATAAAATACACCGCCACTATTTACATTAAGCCCTTGTGAAACTGAAAGTGATCCACACCAGGTCAGATTGGCATTTACATTTACTCCTGTAAGTGCTGCTGCTCCTTGATATTGTTTTGTCTCACCAGAATTTACGTTTAGCCAGTTAGATCCTGTATAAAGAGGAAAAGATGTACAGTTTGTTACTGTTCCTGAACTTGCAGAAACCATTTTAACTATTTTAAGACCACCATTACCCATAGCTGCAAAAATGTAGTCTCCTGAACTTGTGAGATAGTTACAAGAACTGTTTCCGCTTAGAGAAATTGAACCCAGGAAACTCAAAACAGAGTTAGTATTTTTATATATGTACATACCGGCTCCGCCATTGGCAACAAATACGTTATCATTATTAACAGACACTGCATTGGTAGTTATATCATTAGCAGTAACTCCTGATACATTTGTCGGTACAGGAATAGTCTGTGTTTTTAAACCTGTAGTAATATTATATACTCCAAGTCCATTATAACCTTCAGAAACAAGTAATGATGTTGTTCCGATGAAATCAACTGTTCTTTTAGCTGCAGCTACGTCCTGAGATGTAGAAAACGAAAGTAGTTGAGTCAAACCATTAGCATTGTAAACTTTTACTCCCTGAGTTCCGCTTAGTACTACTATTTTGTTATCATTATAGCCTACAGCTCTTAAATCAGCTAAAGGAATTGTCATTTCAACAGCATTTGAAGTTTTATTAAGCTGATAAAGAGATCCGTTATCTCCTGAAACTGCATAATACTTAGATGTTGAAGATGTAACAGAAGTTCCTGTATTTCCAGCAAGAGATACCTGATTAAGTGTTGTAGTAAGCAAACCGTTATTAAGCGGCATTATTCCTGAAAAAGCTGCGGTCCCGGCCGTTGGAAAGGCTGCTGTGCTTCTTGCCCCGGCCACATATAGTACACCGTTATCATACTTAACACTACTTACGTCGGTGTTAGGCAATATAGCCTGAACCACAAGTTGTGGGGTGTTAGGATTTGAGATATTAATTACATCTATAGCTCCGCCATAAGCCTCACCTTCAATATTGTAAGAGACATAGGCGTAATTCCCATTAATGGCAACATGAGTAGCTTTTAAAGTTGTGCCGTTGTAGCTTGGAGGAGCAACTTCTGCAACCAACACAAGTGGTAGCGAACCTGCAGTCTGATCTGTTCTGTCTGAAGATCCTCCTTCTTCTCGCATTGATAATACTCCGGCATTATCATATTTAACTCGTGCAGTAAGGTTTTGCGAGTCACTATTTAAAACAATACCACCATTTGAAGGTCTGTCATCATCGTGTGTACATGATACAATAAAAAGAATAGCTACCAGAGCTGAAAAACGTAATAGATTAATTTTCATATAAAATTTTTAGTTGTCGAAATTTATCAATTTAGAACAATTTCTAAAAAACATTTAACTTGTTCTTTACAAGTTCCTTTTTTAAATAAAAGGACATGTATGCTAACCGAATAAAAGATGTTATTTTCCATGACCATTCTGTTTTGATGAGACAAATATATTATGGTAATTTCAACTGTCATAAAAAATGCGGCAAAGCACAAATTAAGTGCGGTAAATAGGCTTATCTTTGCAAAAAATCATATAAGATGATACTACAAGATACGATAGTCGCCCTTGCTACCCCTTCAGGATCAGGAGCTATCGCCATTATAAGAATATCAGGACCGGAGGCAATTACAATTGCGTCAAAGGTATTTGTGTCAGTAAACGGAAAAGATATTACCAAACAAAAAACACACACATTACACCTTGGCCATATCGTAGACGATAATAAAACCTATGACCAGGTACTACTTTCGTTATTTAAGGGCACTAATTCTTATACAGGTGAAAACACCGTGGAAATCTCTTGCCACGGATCAACATATATTCAACAGCAGATTATACAATTACTATTAAGAAAAGGCTGCCGTATGGCTAATGCAGGTGAGTTTACCTTGCGGGCTTTCCTGAATGCAAAACTTGACCTTTCACAGGCTGAAGCTGTAGCCGATCTCATTGCGTCGGATAATGAAGCTTCACACCAAATCGCTATGCAGCAAATGCGTGGAGGTTTTTCTAATGAAATAGCTAAACTCCGTGAAGAACTCTTAAATTTTGCTTCGTTAATAGAGCTTGAACTTGATTTTGCAGAGGAAGATGTTGAATTTGCCGACCGTTCTCAGTTTACAGATTTACTTGAGCGAATTGTATTCGTACTAAAAAGACTAATTGATTCGTTTGCTGTTGGAAATGTCATTAAGAACGGAATACCGGTGGCAATCGTAGGAGAACCAAATGTTGGTAAGTCTACCTTGTTGAATGCTTTACTTAACGAAGAACGCGCCATTGTATCAGATATAGCAGGAACTACGCGTGATACTATTGAAGATGAACTGGTAATAAACGGAATAGGCTTCCGATTTATTGATACTGCCGGTATTCGTGAAACTAAGGACGTTGTAGAAAGCATAGGTATCAAAAAGACTTTTGAAAAAATTGAACAGGCACAGGTAGTTGTGTATTTAGTTGACGGTTATCAGTTAACAGCGGACAGTTCTTCTCTTGACCTATTGAAAGTTGAAATTGAAAAAGTAAAAAATCAATTTCCTTTAAAACCTTTAATAATCATTGGAAATAAAGCTGATAAACTCTCTACTGAGCAAAAAAAAGAAATCTTATCTGTAATCCCTGAACTACTTCTTATTTCCGCTAAAGAAAATATCGGCGTAGAAGAGTTAAAAGACAAACTGTTTTCATTTGTAAATACAGGTGCGCTTCGTAATAACGAAACTATAGTGACCAATACACGTCATTATGATTCATTATTAAAAGCCCTGGAAGAAATACAAAAAGTACAGTTTGGACTTCAGTCAGGCCTGCCAGCCGATTTAATGGCAATAGACATTCGTCAGGCACTTTACTTTTTCGGAGAAATTACCGGACAGGTAACTAACGATGAGTTACTTGGTAATATTTTCGCTAATTTCTGCATCGGAAAGTAAAATGTTTTTACAGTGATTTATCTTAGTTTTTAACACCTAATGAATTCTTAATTAATGTGTTAATGTTTTTAGTTGTTTGTAACTTTATATAAGAGATTAACTTCTAAAAATAGTATTATGCCATTTATAAAAACAAACTCAGTTAGCTTATCGGGTAACTCTGAAGAAGTGGAGTTATTCTATAAAGATGTTGGTAGGGGTAAGCCAATTATATTGATTCATGGCTGGCCTTTAAACCATGAGATGTGGGAATATCAGTTAAATGAACTCCCACGATATGATGTTAGAGTTATAGCTTATGACAGGAGAGGTTTTGGCAGATCGTCCAGACCCTGGGATGGTTATGATTACGATACTTTCGCATCTGACCTAAGAGCTGTTATAGATACATTAGATCTTAATGATGTTACGCTAGTAGGTTTTTCAATGGGAGGAGGAGAAGTTGCCCGTTATCTTGCCAATTATAATAATGATGGGAGGGTAGTGCGCGCTGCATTAGTAGGAGCTGTTACTCCTTTTTTACTTAAAACTGCCGATAATCCAAGGGGAATTCCAAAGGAACAATTTGACTCTATGAATAAAGATCTTGAAGAAGATAGGGCAAAATTCTTATCCGCTTTTGGAAGAACATTCTATGGTTATCATACCTTTAATCATCCGGTGAGTGAAGAATTCCTGCAGCACAATCTTACACGCTGCCTTAATGCTGCGCTATATGCTACAGTCAAATCAATGGATGCATGGTCTTCAACTGACTTCAGGAATGATTTGGCTAAAATTAAGACACCATTACTTGTGATTCACGGTAGGGAAGACGAAACGGTACCTATAGAGATATCAGCAGAAGAAACGGTTAAAATTGTTCCTCATGCAGAGTATGTAGTATATGATGATGCTCCGCATGGTCTTTTTTATACTCACAAGAACAAGTTTAATGAGGATCTCCTAAGCTTTGTTGGTGGACATGCTATCGAGTCCTACCATAAATATAAGGGATTTTAAGCTATTTTAACCGCAATTTAATATCAATTAAATTGCGGTTTTATATTTGTAAAAACTGTGAAAAATTGTTAAATTTTTATGTTTATATTCGTAGTACCAACCAACTTATTACAATATGAAACTTGAAAAGATACTTAACAATATCAATTCTTTTGAAAAAAACTCTTTTTTAAAAATTATTGATACCATCATCGTTGCGAAACCAAAAAACGCTAAGCTCATTGAAAATATTTTATCTGATTCTAATAGGGATTTAAAAAGCGCTGATAGTATTAACATCGTAAATGTTTTTAATCTTCTGGAAGATGAATTTACTGAATACATCAAGAACGAATTTCTAAAGACAACTTCTCAATTAGATATCCTAATTGATATAATATCAAAAGATGGATGCTGTATAATTCGACAGGATTGGTTTTCGAGATTATATGAAAAAGAACTATTGTCATTAAAGTCAAAACTTAAGTCTTTTGAGGAAGAGATAAATACTGATAAATCTGAGATTTCTGAAGACAGAAAGCGAGATTATAAAATTTATTTATCGTGTTTAAAAACAGCATACTTCAATGATGAATCTAATAATCAGGAAAAAAAGATCACTTCTGATGAGCATGCTATTCTTCTGACTCTTGCAAATCAATTGTCTTTATCGCAGGAGGAAATTAAACTTATAAACTATCTCATACTTCCAGTAAAGAAATTGGAAATTGATTCTGTTATTAATGAATTAAAATCTATAGGAGTTATTTTTTATTCCAAGAAAAATAATACACTTTATATAGCTGATGAAGTAGTTAGGATACTGAGAAAAATTAGAGGTAAGGAAGTCGGTGATAAGTTTTTCCGACGAGTATTACTTTTATTTAGAGAGCCTCAGATTAATCTTATCAGTAAGAAGCATAATATTGATCGAAAACTTTCATTAGAGAATAAAATCAATGAAATCATAAATTCAGGAATCTCATTTCGACAGATTTTTATTGAAGATATTCATAAAGATGGCACAACACTCACCGATAAAAAAAAATATCTGAATGATTTCTGTGAAAAAAGTCTATTAATTACATCTTTAAAAGGTTCTTTGATAGAAGAAAAAATAGATAACTTAATTAATTATTTTGAAGAAATTGACCGAGATGATAATTTAGGTATGTCACATGATGGCTATGAAAAAATGTTAATACAAATAGGAGAAAGCATACCACATATTAACCAGTCCCTTAAAAGTAAATTTGAGTTACAAGATGAAAATGTTCTTAGAAGTAATTTCCTTCTGGACTATAATATTAAGCCGAGAGATATCCTGGAGCTTATACCAGAAAAAGAACTTGAAGAATTTTGTAAACAAAAAGATATAAAAACAAGAGGAGATATTATTTCAAATGTACTTGATGCTTATAAGGATTCAGAAAATCTGTTTTTGGAAAACTACGAAAATATTGGCTTTAGAAACTTATTGGCCCTAAAAGAAAGGGGAATTGCAATTAAAGAAGTAGACTTGGGGCTCAAGTTTGAAGATCTAACAAAGAAAATATTGACAGAATTAGGTTTTAATATTGATGAAGCTCTAAGAAAAAAATTAAACACTTCTAAAGAACAAATTGACATTCTCATTAATCTCGATAATAGCGATTTGATTATCGTTGAATGTAAGACAATAAAAGAGAGTAACTATAATAAATTTAGTTCAGTTTCCAGACAACTGAAAGCATATGATTCAATTGCTAAAAAGAATGGTCATAAAGTAATTAAATCACTCTTAATAGCACCTGAGTTTTCTGATGATTTTATTAAAGAATGTGGATTGGAGTATGAATTGAATTTATCATTGATTACTGCATCATCTTTAATGAAGATTTTAATTGGTTTTAGAAACTCAAAACTAAAAGTTTTTCCTCATAATTTGTTGATGAGAGATGTTCTTATACAGGAAGACAGAATTTTAAAAGCAATAGGAAAATAATATTTATAATCAAGAAAAAGCCGTAACAAATTAATGTTACGGCTTTCATATAAAAAGGATTGGTTAAATAGCTTATTTAGTTGTTAAGCATTACCGGCATAACCAGCATGGTAACAGTTTCACCTTCGTCAAGACCATCTACCGGAGTAAGGATACCCGCACGGTTAGGTAATGACATTTCCAGCATGATCTCATCACTCTGAAGGTTGGTAAGCATTTCCGTAAGGAAACGTGAGTTAAAGCCTATCTGCATATCATCTCCCTGGTAATCACAAGTCAAACGCTCTTCAGCTTTGTTTGAGTAATCGATATCCTCGGCAGAAATATTTAATTCAGTACCAGCAATTTTCAGGCGTATCTGGTGTGTAGTCTTGTTAGAGAAGATAGCCACACGACGAACAGAGCTTAATATCTGTGTTCTGTCGATAAGAAGCTTGTTAGGGTTCTCTTTAGGAATAACCGCTTCATAGTTAGGATATTTTCCATCGATAAGACGACATGTAAGTACATAATTGTCAAATGAGAAAGTAGCATTAGAATCGTTGTATTCAATTTTTACTTCAGCATCCGATGAACCAAGTATACCTTTAAGTATAGTAAGCGGCTTTTTAGGCATGATAAAATCAGCAACCTGAGAAGCTTTTACGTCAGTTCTTGAGTATTTTACAAGTTTATGTGCATCAGTAGCGACAAATATCAACCCTTCCGGAGAAAACTGGAAAAATACACCTGACATAACAGGTCTTAGGTCGTCGTTACCGGCAGCAAAAATAGTTTTGCTTACGGCAGTAGCAAGTACTTCTGCAGGCACAAGGGTAGAAGATGGATCTTCCAGTGTTACTGCTTTAGGAAATTCTTCACCGGCAGCATAAGCAAGAGCATACTTACCCGAATTAGAGCTGATCTCTATAGTATTGTTATCCTCTACTGTAAAAGTAAGTGGCTGCTCCGGGAACGTTTTTAAAGTTTCCAGTAAAAGTTTTGCCGGTACGGCTACACTTCCTTTGCTGTCTGAATCTATTTCTAAAGTAGCAGACATTGTAGTTTCCAAATCGGAAGCAGATACTTTTAATTCAGTACTGTCTAATTCAAAAAGGAAGTTATCAAGTATTGGCAACGTGTTGTTGCTATTGATTACACTTCCTAAAACCTGCAATTGTTTTAGCAAATATGAACTGGATACTATAAATTTCATCTCTTTTTCGTTTATTTAATTATAAAATCGGCTGATTTTACATTTCACAAATATATCGTAATCAAATTAAATAGTGCAATATTTTTTATTAACACTACTTTGCATATCTCTTTTTCCTAAGATAAGTAAACAGGAATCCGAATACTGCTAAAATCACTATTGGTAATCCGACAGTTATAAATTGTGCGGCTGTATAGTTTTCATGAACTTTCTGCGTATCTAATAACGGAAGGTTTACATCTTTGCTTCGGATGTTAATAAGTCCTTTGTCATCCAGAAGGTAATTTACGCAGTTCATAAGGAAACCTTTATTGTCATAAAGCACTCCGGTCCATTTATCATAACCAAGCTCTAAAGGTTCGAAATTTTTATCCAGTTGGTTTTTTGCAATGTCTCCATCAGAAATTATAATCATTTTACCTGCCTTGTCTACTTTTTTAAATGCAGCATCTTTAAACGGCAGTACACGGTTCTCAAATGCTGAATGGAATTTACCTTCAAGTAATACTGCCACAGGAACGAATCCTTTATCTGCATAATCTTTCGGACTTGTTTCTTCTTCAACCATTGAAAGTTTTATCTCTGTAGGAGTACCTATCTTTCTTGAATATTGAGATGATCTTAAAAGTACCGTTTTGTCAATGCCATTCTTAAGAGTGTCAATACTGTTAGCGAACTCAAATCGGATACCGTCCATGTTCTTTACGATAGGATTTTTCGAATCTGGATAGATAAATGGAGAAAAACGCCAAGGATATTCCTGAAACTGTGTTTCACTTCCCTGAGCACCTGTAGCGAGTTTGATACGTGTAGCTATCTCATCTTTAACCAGGTCGGGATTAAGCCTGATACCATATTTGAAGAACATATCGTTTAGGTTCAAATCACGTGGAAAGGCAAGTGTTACACCTGTATCATTATAAAGGCTATCCATTTCTATCTGAACGGCGTCAACCATCCAAAGGGTTTTGCCACCTTCAACGATATATTGATCAAGTACCTGTTTTTCCTGTTCCGAAAAAGCTTCAGTTGGTTTTGCGATAACGGCAAGATCATAACCTTTAAGTTGTCTTAATGTGGTTTCAGGGTTTTTAGCAACAGAATCAAGCGTAAAAGGTGCGATATAGTAACTTTCTCTTATATTCCTGATAAAATCACCTATCTGCCTGTCATTCATTTCGCCGTTACCTTTTATTATGGCAACTTTCTTTTCCTTTTCTTTAATTACTTTATTAATAGCATCGGTTACAGCATATTCAAGATGCTGAACTGAACTCACAACTTTTTCAGCTGTCGAGGCTAAAAGCATATTTTTAAGCAACGGAAACTTTACGGTTTTCTTTCCGTAATTCGCCATTGCCCAGGGGAATACCAACTCCTGTGATTGCTTGCCTTTATCATCTACCGTAACGCTTACAGGTGTCATACCCATTTTGTAAAGCTCCTGTACTGCCTGATCGCGGCCGTCTTCATCCTTAAGCGGATTAGTGAAGTTGAATACTATATTGCTGTTACGCGCGTGAAATTCTTCCAGTAATTGTTTGGTTTCATCCTGTAGTCTTTTGAATTCACCGGGAAACTGACCTTCAAGAAAAACGTCAATATATAAAGGGTCTTTTACTTCTTCAATGACACTTAGGGTTGCAGGAGAAAGAGTGTAGCGTTTATCCTGTGTAAGGTCAAAACGTTTGTACAAATAGTATCCGCCAAAATTAACTGCAAGCAAGACAATTATAATTGTAAAAAGCTGCTTCAGGTTCTTCTGTTTTACTGTTGGCTGTGGTGTCTGATTAACTGCTTCCATTATCCTTTAAGCGCTTTAAGTTTGTAAACAGTTAACGACAGGAATAATACCGTAATACTGATGAAGTAGATTACATCTCTGGTATCTATTACGCCACGGCTCATGCTTTTAAAATGATAATCCATTCCAAGAGATGAAACGAAGCCTTTAAGGTTACCTATGTAGTTTGCTACGCCTTCAAATCCGAAATAGAATATAAAGCATACAAAAACAGATATGATGAATGCTACTATCTGATTGTCGGAAATGGTAGAGGTAAAGATTCCTATAGCTGTATATCCTGCGATCAGGAATAATAAACCAAAATATGAACCTAGTGTACTCCCCATATCTATATTTCCTTCAGGGTTTCCAAAGTATGATATAACCATTACATAAATGATCGTTGGCAATATGGCTAAAACAATTAATATTAGGGCACCGAAAAACTTGCCATTTACTATTTCCCATACGCTAAGCGGTTTGGTAAACAGTAGCTCTATAGTTCCCTGTTTTTTCTCATCAGAGAAGCTGCGCATGGTTACTGCCGGGATAAGGAAAATCAATATCCACGGAGATATGGTAAAGAATGGGCTCAAATCGGCAAAGCCACTATTGAGAACATTAAAATCACCCTCAAACACCCATAAAAATAAGCCGTTGAGCAGCAGGAAAATAGCAATGACCAAATAACCTATCGGCGAACCGAAAAAGGACTTGATCTCACGTAATAACAATGCTTTCATTAATATCTTTTATATTTTATTCTAAAGTAACCAGTTTATTTACACTCCAGGCCTCCGGCTTTTGGTTAAATAGCTGTTTGGTAAATGCCCAAACCTCTATAAACAATTCTGATTGACGGTATCTCTCAAGATCTGCCTCATCTTCCCAATAGCTATAAGTGAAAAACACGGTAGGGTTGTTCCTGTCCTGATATAATTCTAAGAAACGGTTTCCGGGAAAATTTCGTATCTGTTCCTTAACCTGTTCAAAATTATCAAGAAAGGCCTGAACCTTATCTTCGTAGAATCCCATTTTTACTATGCGTACAAACATACAGTTTTTTATTGTTTTTTTTATTTTCGAATTTTTATCCCTGAACATACTCATCCCAAAACTCAGGGTACAAATAACCAAATAACCAAATAACCGGACCTTCAAATCAACTACTTAAAAACTACATTAATTACATCCCTGAACTTTAGCCCCAGAAGGGTGGCAGCTGAGCCTACAGTTTGAGGATTACTCCGGTATATTGCAATTTCCAGGAATCCGGCCTCATTGAATATGGCCAGTTTATCACCTTCATAATCTTTTATGGTAAAGTTTTCCCGAACGGTAAAATCGGAGTAGTTTGTACGTACCGACTTTATGGTTTTAGTACTGAATTTAATTTCAAACTCCCTTCCTTTAGCGGTATCGCGTACAAGCTTTTCAGTTACATTGGTTACACAGTTACCAAAGTGATCTATATAAGCGATGTATCCCTTTATGGAGTTTTGGTCGGCAGCTACGATAGGCTGCAACTCGCTCATCTCTTTTATTTCGGCTATTTCGCGCCCTATAACACTTAACTGCCCGCCTTTGGCAATATGGCATGCAACAGCCACAAACGCATCCATTTCTGTCGATCCTTCAGGTAGGCGGTCGTGAATGTTTATTTCAACTATTTTTTGTGGAATGATCTTTTGCGTAAGCATGCTCAGGATACCATTATCGGCACAAATAAAATAGTGATCGTTCCATTGCATGGCAATATGTCTGTTGTCTTTGGTAAGTTCGGCATCTACGCCAATAAGGTGTACAGTGCCTTTTGGAAAGCTATTGTATGCAGCGCCAACAATATAGCTCGCCTCGGAAACATTAAACAAATCGATGTCGTGGGAAATGTCAATAATTTGAGCTTCCTGATAACCGGAAATAATTTTTCCCTTCAAAGCGCCCACAAAATGGTCCTTGAGGCCAAAATCGGTTGTAAGGGTAATTATTGACATAAAATTGTGTAAAACTTTTGCTGAAAACGATGTTTAATTTCACTAAATTTGATTGCAAAGCTAATAATTATAATGCTCATTTCTCTAATTAAAATCAACTGCTTTTGAACGAAAGAATAATTGAACTGACAGACATTGCCCCTAAAGATTTTTGGGGTGCTCAGGATTCACATCTTGAAACGATAAAAAAATATTATCCTAAGCTAAAAATCGTTGCACGCGGAACCACATTAAAAGCATTTGGTGAAAAAGAAATCCTTGATGAGTTCGAAAAACGCTTTAACAGGCTTATGCTGCACTTTACACGCTATAACAACATTGATGACAATGTCATAGAAAGGGTAATTCAAAGCGACTCACAGGTTGAGCAGATGGATCCGAGCGATAAAATACTGGTACACGGAGTAGGTGGCAAGCTGATTAAAGCTCTTACGCCAAACCAACAGTTACTGGTTGATACTATGGCTAAAAATGACATGGTATTTGCAATAGGTCCTGCGGGTACGGGTAAAACGTATACAGGTGTTGCCCTTGCCGTAAAAGCATTAAAGGAGAAACAGGTTAAAAGAATCATATTAACCCGTCCGGCAGTAGAGGCAGGGGAGAACCTTGGTTTCCTTCCGGGAGATATGAAAGAAAAGCTTGATCCGTACATGCAGCCGTTATATGATGCACTACGTGATATGCTTCCGCCGCAGTCATTAGAGGATTATATACTGAAGGGGATAATTCAGATTGCGCCCCTTGCTTTTATGAGGGGACGTACGCTTGATAATGCCTATGTAATTCTTGATGAGGCACAAAATACTACGCACTCGCAGATGAAGATGTTCCTTACCCGTATGGGTAAAAACGCCAAATTTATGATAACGGGTGACCCGGGACAGATCGATTTACCGCGTAGTACCACCAGTGGACTGAAAGAAGCATTGCTGATCCTTAAAGACGTAGATGGTATCGGTATCATTTACCTTGATGATAAGGATGTGGTACGTCACCGCCTTGTTAAGAAAGTTATTGAGGCTTATAAGACGATTGAGCATAGTAATTAAAATTTTAAAATCTACTTATAAAAACCTGCAGAAATTTATATTTTTGCAGGTTTACTTTTATTATGATAAATTTTTCAAAGCCAAAGCATCCTTTTTTAATTTTAGCTATTCTGTTATTGTCTCCTATAATTTATCTGATTGTTAGGGAATTATTATTTGAAGATACAGTTGTTGGTACATATGGTATTAATAAAACAATTGGATGGGCATGGGATTTGAGCAATTTTATGCCGGTTGTGTTTGGTTTTTCGGTTATTACAAGTGTTGTGGGATATGGTTTTTTAGTATTGTTTAAGGTCAGAATCAATAGTTGGATAACTATTATTCAAATGCTTTCACTTGTTTTTTTGCTTGTAAGTATTTATTTTCGCTTTTGTACAACCGGGTTGATAATTTCAATTTTGTCCCTGATTTTATTCTTCATAAATGTAGGTTTTGCAATTGCCTGTAAAATGTCTGATAAAAACAAAAGATTAGAACATTAACTTTCTTATTTTTGCATCTTCAAAAAACAATAACTTATAACAGTTTCAATGAATACCATCACAAGCACTGATTTCAATTTTCCGGGGCAAAAATCGGTTTACCGCGGTAAAGTAAGGGAAGTATACAATATTAACGATGAGCTATTGGTAATGGTAGCTACGGACAGGCTTTCGGCTTTTGACGTAGTTATGCCAAAAGGTATTCCTTACAAAGGTCAGATACTGAACCAGATTGCTACTAAATTTATGCGCCTTACCGAAGATGTAGTGCCTAACTGGCTTATCGATACTCCGGATCCTAACGTTGCCGTGGGTCACCTTTGTGAGCCGTTTAAAGTTGAGATGGTTATCCGTGGATACCTTTCAGGTCACGCTGCCCGCGAGTATAAAGCTGGTAAAAGGGTATTGTGTGGTGTGGAGCTTGTTGAAGGTCTGAAAGAGAACGATAAATTTCCTTCACCAATAATCACGCCTACAACTAAGGCTGATAACGGTGAGCATGATATGGATATCTCTCGCGAAGACATCCTTGCTAACGGTATTGTTTCTGAAGAAGATTATTTAGTGCTTGAGAAATATACACGTGCTCTTTTCCAAAGAGGTACTGAGATTGCTGCTTCAAGAGGACTTATCCTTGTTGATACCAAATATGAATTCGGTAAGACTAAAGACGGTAAGATCGTTCTTATCGACGAGATCCATACACCGGATTCTTCCCGTTATTTCTATGCTGAGGGTTACCAACAGCGTCAGAATAACAACGAAGAGCAGAAACAGCTTTCTAAAGAGTTTGTTCGCCAGTGGCTTATCGCTAACGGTTTTCAGGGTAAAGATGGACAACAAATTCCTGAAATGACCGATGAGTATATCGAAACAGTATCTGAAAGATACATCGAATTATACGAAAATATCATAGGAGAGAAGTTTGCTAAAGCTGATATTTCTAATATCAACGAAAGAATTGAAAAAAATGTTTTAGCATTCCTGAATAAATAATTTCTCATTAAAATATTTGTAACCGCCTTATTTTTAAGGCGGTTTTTTTGTTTATATATGCGAGCATAGTAAGTTTATAATTGTTAAAATTATGTTAATTTTAAAAACTACTGTAACGTTTTCCGGGTTATGCTCGTCTATTATTTTAAACGGTCTAATCAACCGGTTAATTAAAAATAATCATCAAATCAAATTCAATCAATCATGAAAAAAGCGATCATTTGTTCAGGCCTGGCTATTGTATTAGCGTTTACTAATGTATCAATGGCAAACAATGCAGAAAGTACTTCAACAGTAGTAACAAGGGAGTACAAAGTGACCACACCGCTTGGTGTAGCAATTTCTAAAGGTGATGTTGCAACCGTAAAAAAAATGTTAGAGTACGGGGCGTCAGTACATGAAAAATGTAATGGTATGACTCCGCTAATGATTGCGGCACGCTACAACCAATCAGAAATCATTACGCTATTGCTGGAAAAGGGCGCTAATGTAAAAGATAAAGATGAAAAAGGTCTTACTGCCTTAAAACATGCTGAAGCATCTAATGCTAAAGAAGCTGTTGCTTTGCTAAAGCAGGCAAATGCCTAATTCGTTTTTAACGTAATGAAAAAAAGCATTCGCCCCGGCGAATGCTTTTTTTTTTATGCTTTGAAGTAAGAGAAAGTTTCTTCGTTTTCTATGTTGAGGAGCGTTTCGTAGATTAGCTTGATTACATTCTCGACATCGTCCCTGTGAACCATTTCTACAGTGGTATGCATATAGCGTAACGGAAGTGAAATCAAGGCAGATGCAACACCGCCGTTGCTGTAGGCGAAAGCATCGGTATCAGTACCTGTAACACGGGATGATGCCAACCTTTGGAATGGAATTTCGTTCTTATTAGCTGTATCGATAATAAGTTCTCTCAGGTTGTTTTGCACAGCCGGTGCGTAGGTAATAACCGGACCTTTTCCTATCTGAGTTTCACCTTCGATGCGTTTATCGATCATTGGCGTAGTGCTGTCATGGCAAACATCGGTTACGATGGCAACATTTGGGCGAATGGTTTTGGTGATCATCTCGGCACCACGAAGTCCAACTTCTTCCTGAACGGAATTGGTTATATATAGTCCGAAAGGAAGTTTCTTTTTGTTTTCATGGAGTAGGCGTGCTACTTCAGCAATCATAAAGCCACCTATACGGTTATCAATGGCACGGCAAACGAATTTATTTTCGTTTAGAATCATAAAGTCGTCAGGATAGGTAATCACGCAGCCAACGTGTACACCCAGAGCTTCTACTTCTTCTTTGGTTGAACAACCAAGGTCGATAAAGATGGTTTCAAGCTTGGCACTTTCTTCTTTTCCTCGCTGACGTGTATGAATTGCAGGCCATCCGAAAACTCCTTTTACAATACCTTTTTTGGTATGGATATTGACTCTTTTAGAAGGAGCGATCATGTGGTCTGAACCGCCATTACGTATAACATAAATTAGCCCGTTTTCCGTTATGTAATTTACATACCATGATATTTCATCACTGTGGCCCTCAATTACTACTTTGTAAGGAGCGTCAGGGTTTATTACACCAACAGCGGTGCCATAAGTATCTGTTATAAAAGTATCAACGTAAGGCTTTAGGTAATCCATCCATATCTTTTGGCCTTCAGATTCATAACCTGTAGGTGAAGGGTTATTTAGATATTGCTCAAGGAAGGATAGTGATGTGTCGTTTAATATAGATTTAGAAGACATAAATTAATTTTTGGCTAAAATATAAATTAGATTACAGAGTTGCGTATTATTGTATACATTTGAAGTAAAATTTTTAATAAATGAAAGCACAGATTTGCTTGCTCTTCCTGTTTTTGTCAAGTCTGACTGTAAGTGCTCAGATTGCTGAGAAGGATACTATAAATGATCCTGAACTGGATTCTATAGCATTTAACATGCAGATGCCTGAACTGGTAATATCCAATGTTAAGGACAGTATTTCTGTGGATGAGCGAAAAAAACTTGCCCTTTTAAAAAGAAGAACACTTAAAGTATATCCTTATGCTAAAACTGCTGCTGATAAGCTCACCATGCTTAATAACAATCTTGCAAAGCTAAAGACAGAAAAGGAGAAAAAAAAATACGCTAAAATTGTTGAGAATTATCTTGAAAATGAATTTGAAGACAGGCTTAAGAAATTGACAAGATCTGAAGGGCAAATATTGGTTAAACTCATTTACAGGCAAACCGGTACAAGTACTTTTGACCTGATTAAAGAACATAAAAGCGGGTGGAAAGCTTTTTGGTCTAACCGTATAGCACATATGTTTAATATTGATCTTAAGAGGGGGTATAGCCCGTCAACAATAGCTGAGGATTACCATATTGAAGGCTTTTTATTGCAGGCTTTTAAAGAACACAGATTACAACGACAGGATCCGGCTTTTTCAATAGATTACATAGCTATAACTAAGAACTGGAGAGAGAAGAAAAAAGATAACTTATAAAAATAAGCCGGATTTTATCCGGTTTTTTTATAAGTTATCATTAGAGGTGTTAATTTTTTTAATTTTTCTGAGTAGGGAATTTCTTCAATGGTTTGTTTATAGAATGTCGAACCATTAAAACCTTATTATGAAAAAGAAATTACTTTTTTTGGCTATTATTCTTTTTACAGTGGTAAAAGGATTTTCTCAGACGGAAGCTTATCCTGCCCCGAGTATCAATCAATGTGGCAGCGAAGTGTTTGATCTTACTTTACAAACTCCTATTATTTTAGGGAATCAGGATCCGGAAATTTTTACAGTCACTTATTACACAACACAGGCAGATGCAGCAGCTAATGCAAATCCCATATTGAACCCTGCTGCCTTTGTTTCGCCTATGCAGCAAACTATTTTTGCAAAGGTAGTGAACACCGATGATGATTCTTCGGCAATTACAGTTTTCCAAATTAGTTGGGTGTCAGGAATTTTTGTTCCGGATTTACCGGATGTTTCCGGATGCAACTCATATGAACTTCCTTTTATAGAAGTTGGAGAATATTATTCATCACCAGGCGGAATAAACCAGATTCCTTTTGGTACTGTGATTACTCAGACACAGGTTGTTTATGTTTACAAAGAAAATGATTTTGGATGCTCAGACGAATCAAATTTTACTGTAACGATTATTCAGACACCGAATTTTAATGCTCCACAACCCATAACAGGTTGTTTAATGAATAACGATGGTATTGCTATCTATGATCTTACATCGGCAATTGCTCAGGTTACCGCTGGTACTACAGGGTATACGTGTACATTTCACCAAACACAGGCAGCTGCTGAATTTGGTGTAAATGCTATAGTAAATCCTCAGAGTTATAACAGTATTACTGGCGTTGTTTATATTTCTGTAGTTCAAACAGGAACAGTGAGTAATTGCCGTTGGGTAGCTCCAATTGAATTAATTGCAATTGAGTGTAATGGAAATACAATCACGGGATTTGCATCACTAAATTTTGATAATGACTGTGATACTTTTGAAGCAGCTGCTTCAGGTATACCCGTTTATTTGACTCATAATAATGATGTATACATCACTTACACAAATGCAGATGGTTATTACCATTTTGATAATGTTCCGGATGGAGATAATTCAGTTTACGTAATAGTTGATGCGAATAGTATAGTGTCACCATTGAATTACTCTATTGTTATGCCGACGGAAGCTAATGAGAAAAACTTCTGTATTACACCACAATTCGAAGCGGTAAATGATGTGGCAGTTACACTTTTCCCTATTACCGCTGCTCGCCCGGGTTTCCCTGCAAGTTATGTTCTTTTTTATCAGAATATGGGTACTGTAACTCAAAACGGCAGTATAACGCTCCAGTTTGATACGAATAACTTAAACTTCACAAATGCTCTTCCAGCAATGACACAATCAGGTAATATGCTTACACTTGATTATGTTAACCTTTATCCGTTCCAGAGTAAAATAGCAATAGTAAATTTTACTGTAAATGTACCTCAAATTACACCTGCAGGGACTATTTTAAATTTTACAGCTACTATTACTCCGCTTACAGGAGATGTTAATCCAATTGATAACACATCTGTTTTTAGCCAGACCGTTATTAATTCTTACGATCCTAATGATATTGCTGTTCGCGAAGGTGAGTTTATTACAGAAGCACAAACAAACGATTATCTTAATTATACTATACGCTTCCAGAATATGGGTACAGCAAATGCTGAAAATGTGAGGGTAGTGGTGGGTCTTGATGAAAACCTTGATTGGTCAACATTTCAGGCAGTATCAGCAAGTGATGAATTTACTGTAAAACACACAGGAAATGAAGTTGAGTTTATGTTTACAGGTATTGATCTTGCTTTCGAGAATGAAGCAACAGGTATAGTACCTGAAAGCAATGGGTATATCATCTACAGGATCAAGCCAAAAACAAGTGTTACAATTGGTGATTCTATGTCTGCACAAGCTGATATCTATTTTGATTTCAATGATCCTATTACAACTAACCAAGTTACTACGACTGTACAGAATGTTTTAGGTACAGGTGAAAACAACATCAGTTTGTTTAAGGTTTATCCTAACCCGGCATCAGAGAGTGTAAATCTTCACCTTTCAGATAATGAAACTAATGGATTTGATGTTACAGTCATTGATATGCTTGGTAAGACTGTGCTAAAAAACACTTATACTATTAATGAAGCAAGCTTAAATATAGCAGCGTTAAATTCAGGAGTATATTTTATAAGTATTACTTCTAATGGTAAGCATCAGGTTAAGAAACTTATTATAAAATAAGGGTAATAAAATGAAAAAAAGCCGCATAAATGCGGCTTTTTTGCTATTTAGAGGTTTTCTTCTCTTCGGCCTTTTGTTTTTTGTAAAAAGGTATCATATAAGAAACCGTATAATTTATTCCGGCGCCAAAACTTCCTTCATAAGTTCTGTTAAAGCCCGGTATGTAAAGATTGTCAAAGTTATCAGGTTTTGTTTCGGCCAGCAGTATGTTAAGTCGTACACTAAAGCCCAGATAAAGGTTTTTTACGACTTCGGCTTTCAGTCCGCCAACAACTTCTGCCCAGTGTGCTGTAAGTCCTGAATAGTTCTCATTTGGATACAGAGCCACATCGGGGAAATAGTCTGTTGTGTCGTATATGGTATATGAATTAAGATTTTGGCTAAAAGTAGCAAAACCATAGCGCATACCTATATATATCATATTTTGCATTTCGAGCCAGTTTTCATACACATTGTAGTCAAAACCAACTTTTAGATAGCTTCCTTTTGTGGTGAAGTTTAACTGATCATCATCTACAGTAAAATCTACAGTTCCAAGTTCAGCAGCGGCATACATTTTATTTGTTACCCTGTAATCTGCAACAAGTTCCAAACCTGAAAACCCATCTTCATATAAGGAACGTGCAGGTCTGTAAAGGTCGGCACCAATACGTATACCGTATTTTTCTGTTTTAGCAGGCTGGACTTTATTGATAGTATCCGTTGGTTTTTTATCCTGTCCGTAGCCTGAAAATGTAAACAGCAATAAAAGACTAAAAATAGATTTTGACATGTACTTCATTTTCGTTTTCTATGTATGGAGTAACTACTTCCGGATTTCCTTCAATAAAGAGTCTTGTGTCAGCATCTGTAACTGATGGATTAGGGTTACCGTTTGATGCAGGTATAAGGGTAAATGTTGTTTTATACCCGCATGCACGAGAAACATAAGTTGTCTGGCGTGTATACTTAATAGTAAGATAATCAGTATTACTGACTTTTATGCCATTGGATGTTGTGTTGTACTGTAAAGCCCATGTAACTTCATCCTGGTCTGTTCTCAGTGGTAGTGTTATTTTAGTAACACTACCAGAAGAATTTGCAGGTAAAATTTCGTTTGTACCTAATACGTAATATTTAAAATTACTAACGCTTTTTGTTTCAGTCTGAGTTTCTTTATCATAGAATTCAACTACCAATCCAGGTGTGGTAGGAGTATCTTCTGAACAGATGTCATCTTTCTCACAGCTAAGGAGATAAACCGAAAACGTAAGTAATACGGCTATAGAAGCTATTAATCTTTTCATATAGGCTGTGCCTGAATTATATTATCGTTTTTCCAAAAGTACAACATTTTCCACATGATGCGTTTGCGGAAACATATCAACAGGACGTACTCGGGTAACTTTGTATTTTTCGTCCATCAGAGCAAGGTCACGCGCCTGGGTAGCAGAATTACAGCTTACATATACCACCTTTTCAGGGGCAATTTGTAAAATTTGGTCTACCACGTCTTTATGCATACCATCACGTGGTGGGTCGGTAATAATAACGTCCGGTCTTCCGTGAGTATTTATGAATTCATCATTGAAAACAACTTTCATGTCACCAACAAAGAACTCACAATTAGTAATGTTATTACGTTTTGCATTTTCTTTTGCATCGGCAATTGCTTCTGGTACTGCTTCAACACCAATAACTTTTCGAGCTTTTTTAGAAACGAACTGAGCAATAGTTCCTGTTCCGGTATAAAGGTCATAAACAAGTTCATTTCCTGTAAGTCCGGCGAACTCGCGTGTTATGCTATACAGTTCATAAGCTTGGTCTGAATTCGTTTGATAGAACGATTTAGCATTGATACTAAATTTAAGGCCTTCCATTTCTTCAAGGATATAGTCGCGTCCTTTGAACAGAATTATATCCTGATCGTAAAGTGTATCATTAGCTTTACTGTTTATTACATATTGAAGTGATGTTATTTGAGGGAAACGCTCATTAAGGTAATTTAAAAGCAGCTCTCTCTTTTCTTTATCATCTTCAAAGAACTGAATAAGTACCATGATCTCGCCAGTTGATGCTGTACGAATCATTAATGTACGTAACAAACCTTCATGATTACGTGGATTGAAGAAACTCAATCCGTTTGCATTAGCAAATTCCCTTACGCTGTTACGAATATCATTACTGGGATCTTCCTGAAGGCTACAGTGGGTTATATCAAGAATTTTATCCCATGCTTTAGGGATGTGGAATCCAAGAGCATTAGCGTCGGAAATTTCTACACCGCTATCAACTTCTTCCTGAGTTTTCCATCGAGCGTTAGAAAACGAGAATTCCATCTTATTTCGGTAAAAGAACTGCTTTTCTGAACCTAATATTGGTTCAAAATCGGGTAGTTCTATTTTTCCAATGCGCTTTAGGTTATTGTAAACCTCCTGGTTTTTGTAAAATAGTTGTTGAGAATACTGCATGTTTTGCCATTTGCATCCTCCGCATGAACCAAAATGACTGCAAACAGGATCAATTCTGTGTTCCGAATATTGATGAAATTTCACGGCTCTGCCTTCATAATACGACTTTTTCTTTTTAAAAGTCTGTATGTCTACAACATCTCCAGGAACCACGTTGGGTATAAAAATTACTTTTCCATCCGGAGCTTTAGCTACCGATACACCTTTAGCACCTGCGTCAAGTACTGTAATATTATCAAATACGATCTTATCTGTCTTCTTTCTTCCCATGGCGCAAAAATAAGGTATTATTACAAAAAACAGGATACATTTGTTGTAATCTCATTAAACAAAAAATATTATGAACAGGTATTTGGCTCTTTTGCGTGGAATTAATGTTAGTGGTAAGAATATCATTAGAATGGAAAGTCTTAGAACATTGATGGAAAACAATGGGTTTAGAAGTGTCAAGACATATATTCAGAGTGGAAATGTGGTATTTGAGAGCGATGAAAAATCAAAAGACAAACTGAAAAATAATTTATCCGGTCTTATAAAAGATGAGTATGGTTTTGATATCACTGTATTCATAATTAATAAAAATGAACTCGAAACAAGTATTGATAGTAATCCTTTTACGGAATGGAGAGAAGAGGAACCTTCCGGATTTAAAAAACTATATGTTACTTTTCTTTCGGATATTCCAACGTCTGAAAATATAGAGAAGCTACTTCAGGCTCCTATTGGCAATGATTTGATTGAGATAGTTGATAACATTCTTTATTTTAAATTAGAATCGAAAGCATCAGACTCAAAGCTTTCAAATAATCTAATAGAAACAAAATTAAAATTAAAGGCAACTACCCGTAACTGGAATACAACATTGAAGTTGTTGTCTATGATGGAGTAATTTTTGTTTTAAATTTTTGTTAAATACCCCATAAATACTCATTTATTTGCGTAATTTAGGAAAACCAATTCAAACATATTCTGATGAAAAGAAACGCTACGGCCGTTTGGTCAGGCTCCCTGAAAGAAGGTGGAGGAAAAATTACTACGCAAAGTAATGTACTGAGCAATACTCAATATTCTTTTAAGACTCGTTTTGAAGACGGTATCGGTACCAACCCTGAAGAGTTGGTGGCTGCAGCACACGCCGGATGCTTCACTATGCAATTGACAGCATATATTAATGAAGCCGGTTATAATGTAGCTTCGATTGAAACAAAATGTGATATAGATTTCCAAAACGGAAGTATTGTTGGTTCTCATCTGTCAGTTCTTGCAAGAATTGACGATATTGACACCGATGTATTTCAGCAGCTGGTGAAAAAGGCAGAATCTAATTGCCCTATTTCAAGGTTACTGAATACAGCTATCACATCAAGCGCAACATTAGTACGGAGTTAAGTTTATTTTTGATTTCATATGAGGCCCCTTATGGGGCCTTTTTTCATTGCGATAATTTATATCTTTGAATTACTAAATCTCAGCCATGAATCGTTTTGACAGGATAACCGCAATATTAATACAGCTTCAGTCTAAAAAAGTGGTAAAAGCACAGGACCTGGCCGATAGGTTTGGCACCAGCCTGCGTACCATTTATCGTGATATACGCACCCTTGAAGAAGCCGGAGTTCCGTTGTATGGAGAAGCGGGGATAGGATATTCAATTGTTGACGGGTATAGATTGCCACCTGTAATGTTTACGCAGGAAGAAGCTATCGCTTTTGTTACGGCAGAAAAACTTATGGGTAAGTTTACCGATAGTGCATTGAATACCAATTTCAGTTCGGCAATGTATAAGATCAAAGCTGTTTTACGCGGAACTGAAAAAGACCTTGTGGAAAACCTTGAAGAGCAGATTCTGGTAATAGAAAGGCCAAAAAACAGCACACCTCCGGCCAATATTCTTGATGTATTACTCAAATCTATAGCTGAAAAGAAAGTCGTAAAAATGATATATAAAGCATTTGGCAATGATAATAGTGAGAGACATATTGAACCGATAGGTGTTTTTCATGAGCACGAGAACTGGTATACCATCGGCTTTTGCCATTTGAGACAGGAATATAGGCAGTTTCGACTTGACAGGGTTATTGAAATTAAATTGACCGATCAGCCTCAGGAGGAACGTGCTTCCTTAAAAGAATTTCAACAAACACAAGAGGCTATCAGAGCTGGATTTAAGGTTCAGAAAGCAGTTATTCGCTTTGATAAAAGTATAGCGATCTACCTGCAGGACCGACGTCATTATTTTGGTTTTGTTTCAGAGGTGGTTACCGATGATTATGTAGAGATGACTTTTCTATCACAATCGTTAGAAGAAGGACTTGCCCGATGGTTTATAATGTTCGCAGACAAAGGTGAAATTATTGAACCACAAAATTTAAAAAACGCAGTTGCCAGGCTTTTAAATACAATGATGAAAAAAAATCAGGTTTCAGAAAACCTGCTGACATAGGGTTGTCATAAACCATGATTTAGTTTGTACTGTAAACAAATTAAATCAATCAATTATGGAACTTATTAAACTATTGCAGAAAGAAATGGAGCAGGAAGCAGCAACAACCCGAAAAATGCTTAGCCTTGTCCCTGTAGAAAAATTTGACTGGCAACCTCATCCAAAAAGTATGACAATGAAGCGTCTTGCTTCTCATATTGCCGAGTTACCCGGTTGGGTTGAAATGGCAATAACTACAGATGGGCTTGATTTTGAAAATAATCCTTATCAGCCATACGATGTTATGTCTAATGAGGAGTTGCTTACCTTTTTTGAAGAATCACTTAAAAAAGGTAAAGAGGCTTTAGCTAATGCTGATGTAAATACTTTTAGTAAAGAATGGGTGTTGCGGAGTGGCAATCAGGTTTATAGTAGAGACAGCAAATATGAAGTGATAAGAATGGCATATTCACAGATTATCCATCATAGAGCTCAGCTTGGGGTATATTTAAGATTACTTGATATTTCACTACCGGGGAGTTATGGTCCATCTGCGGATGATATGACTTTTTAAGACATTGATAAAAACCTCATTTTAAACTAAATGAGGTTTTTTATTTGCGTTTAATTCAGATTAAATCGGCGATAATTTTATTTTTAGTAATTTGCAGGCTAATTGGATGATTTCTCTCCACAAGAAGGAATTGCTGTTTGACAAACAAAAAATAAAAAAACAATGTCAGTTTTAGAAAAATTAAGCTCAGCGGAAGCTATAGCTTTAGAAGACAAGTGTGGAGCACATAACTATCATCCACTTCCTGTTGTGCTTAGCAGGGGAGAAGGTGTGAATGTATGGGATGCAGAAGGAAAAAAATATTACGATTTCTTATCGGCTTATTCAGCAGTAAATCAGGGACATTGCCATCCCAGGATTGTAAATGCAATGATAAGCCAGGCAAAGACACTTACGCTAACTTCACGAGCTTTTTATAATGATCAGTTAGGGAAGTATGAAGAGTTTGTAACGAAATACTTTGGCTTTGATAAAGTATTGCCAATGAATACCGGTGCTGAAGCTGTTGAAACGGCTATAAAACTTTGTCGTAAATGGGCTTACGAGAAAAAAGGTATTGCAGAGCAGGAAGCTAAAATTATAGTTTGTGAGAATAACTTCCATGGAAGGACTACTACAATTATTTCTTTTTCTAACGATGAGAACGCAAGGAAAAACTTTGGCCCTTATACAGCAGGGTTTATAAAAATCCCTTATGATGATATATCGGCTTTAGAGAATGTTCTTAAATCTGAAAAAAATATTGCAGGCTTCCTCGTTGAGCCTATTCAGGGTGAGGCGGGTGTTTATGTTCCTGCCGAAGGTTATCTGGCAAAAGCTAAACAGCTTTGTGAAGAAAATAATGTACTGTTTATTGCAGATGAAGTTCAGACAGGTATTGCCCGTACTGGTAAGTTATTAGCGGTTCATCATGAAAATGTTCAGCCGGATATCCTTATTCTAGGTAAAGCGCTTTCAGGAGGTGCTTACCCTGTTTCGGCAGTATTGGCCAATGATGATATCATGAATGTTATAAAGCCGGGTCAGCATGGTTCTACTTTTGGTGGTAATCCGGTTGCTGCAGCTGTAGCGATTGCTGCTCTTGAGGTAATTGAAGAGGAAAAACTTGCCGATAATGCTGAGGCTATGGGTGCATTGTTCAGACAAAAAATTAATGAATACATTACTACAAGTAATATAGTTACACTTGTTAGAGGTAAAGGATTGCTTAATGCTATTGTTATAAATGATACTGAAGAGAGTTCCACAGCATGGGATATTTGTGTAAGCCTAAAAGATAATGGTCTTTTAGCAAAGCCAACTCATGGTAATATTATACGTTTTGCTCCACCATTAGTGATGAATGAAGAGCAACTTTTAGATTGTGTATCTATCATTACCAAAACGCTAAAAGCATTTGAAAAATAATTAACCAATTTAAATATCGATGGATTACAATTCACAATCACAATTTGAATCATTTGAGCTTCAGTTTACAAAACAGGCACAAGACTATTATCATCAAACTGCTAAATGGGCAACTTTTCTGTCAATCATAGGTTTTATAGCAACAGGTATTATGGTAATTTTTGCTCTTGTCATGTTTGCTATCGGAGGAGCTATGGCTTCAACCATGGCAAATAACCCTATGGCAAGTATGTTTACTGGAGGAATGTTAGGCGGATTTTATCTTTTGTTTGCGATTATTAATTTCTTTCCGGCATTGTATATGTTCCGATTTGCTTCAAAAGCTAAGGCTGCACTTTCTGAAAACAGTACAGCTACGCTAACAGATTCTTTTGAGAATTTAAAATCATATTATAAGTTTACCGGATTAGCGGTAATCATTATGATATCAATTTATATTTTATTCTTTTTTGGTCTTATTGTAGCAGGAATGTCTTCTGCGTTCTAGACAGATTTAAAACTAATACAGATCCCGGCTTTTTGTCGGGATTTTTATTTAAAAGGATTCTCCAATCCTAAAATAAATACCACTATCTTTTTTTCCAATGGCGTAGTCAATGCCAATATTTATTTTTTGTGATGGTATCGCTTTAAAGCGAATTCCTGCGCCGCCTGCCGGTAGTGCACCGCTTGATGGGTTACCGGTAAACGCCATGCCAAAAAAGCCCACAGTTCCCCAACGCCTGTAAAAGTTCCATCGGTATTCTGATTGTATTGAATAGACCTGATTCCCTCTATATTTGCCTTCAGTATATCCACGGATGTCTTTTCCACCTACTGTGTGCTGACCAAAAAACGGAACAGTTCCCATGCCTGAAAAAATACTGGCACGATTTGCCAATACCATTCGGTTATTAATTTTCCAATAGTAGTTAGAATAAGCCCGTATAGAATGAAAACTTTCCTTGCTTCCCAGCCATTCGGAATTTGCTACATAAGTTATGGCAGCCTTCCATCCTTGTTCGGGGTAGTATACATCATCTCTTGTATCATACATGAATGAAATACCCAAACCATTTGCATTTGCAATACTATCTATTCCTGTTTCAAAATGAGTTTTGCTGTGTTGAAATTTTATGATTCCTCCACCATAAAAGTGCGGTACAATTTGCCTCATTACCCTAAAAGCTGCAAATTCTGTAATGTTGCTATAGTCCACAAAACCTTCTTCTCCTTCATTTGAAGACTCATAATATTGAAAATTGATGTTTCCAAAACCGATTCCTGCCGTTACCCTCCATTTGTCCTCATCGAGATATAACTGTGAAAAAAGTGTAATAAACCAGGTCTTATTTTCACTGAAACCTCCACCCAATCCGGCTATGCTTGCGGGAGAAATAGTGTCTTTTTTGTTTAGATTAAAAAAAGCCATACTATTTAACCCAACGATAGAACCATAAGCATCATTGTAGCTAACTATTGGTATACCCGTAATGTCAAATTTTTTCTTAATGCTGTCGTTAACTTTTTCCTGGGCACTAAGAACAGTGCTTATGAGCAGGACAAAACAAAACAATGCATTTTTCATCTTGATTGGTTGTGGATTACTCAAAGATAATTAACCTGCGGTTACATATTGTTGTTCAATGAGTTTCAAATTATAAACTGAAACAGAATTGTATAGTTTTTGGTGCTAAACTTGGTTCATATTATAAAATGAATCATGAATTAATGTTTTAAGAGTCTTTGATTGATTAATCTTACTTAATTTAGTGAACCTAATAATCAGACATTGTATAGCATATTTAAAAATATGACAGGAAAGCTACATTATATTGTTTGTATCAGTTTTATAATGTTGAGTTCATCTTCTAAAGCTCAAAGTGAAGTTCTGAATCAGATTTGGAATGAATATGCTTTTACTCAGGATCTGAGCAAAAACTGGGTGGTAGAGTTAGACGGAGGATTGACATCAAGCAGTTTTCCTGATAACAATAATTATTTCAGCAGGATTATTCAGGTTTACTTTAGAGGATGGGCACATTATTATCCGGCTAAAAGGTGGAAAGTTTCGTTTTTTTATGCGCACTATTTTAATAAAAATGTACCTGAACTCAATCAAAGTGATGCTCCTGAGTATAGATTTGCATTTCAGGCAACTTATAACCTATTGAAACACCATAGGATAAATGTGAACCTCAGAGGGAGGCTGGAAGACAGGAATATTAAAAATGAGGAACTTACGTTTGAGTCTGTTGAACGTTTTCGTTTTCAGGCTAAAGCAGTTTGTCCGTTAAATAATAATAAAATTGAAATCAACACGATTTACGCTTTTTTATCTGATGAGATTTTCTTTAAAACTAAAAGCGATGTAAGCGGAGCTGATTTTTTTGACAGAAACAGGCTTACTGCAGGATTTGGTTTTCCTTTTAACGATAAATTTCAGTTAGAACTTTCTTATGCCAATGAATTTTTACCGCGAAGAGACGCTAATAAGCTTTATAATGCCATACAATTAAACGTTGTATTTAATAATCTTTTCTCTAAAGCAGAAAAGCCGTTTAAACGTGAAAAAACCGAAGTTGATGAAGCTGCACCATCCGGAGGAGGTTCATAAAATAAAGTGGAAGTGAGTTATTTCAACATTGAAATAATTTCATTAATCGAAAAATTCGCTGCACAGATTACCTCATCTGCGGCACCATAATAAATGGTTAGCTTATCTCCTTTAACAACATGGCCATTTGTAAAGACTACATGACCAAAAAATCCGGTGAGTTCATAAGATTCTGTTGGAATCATTATTGGTTCAGTTGTTCGTGAAATTACTTTTGAAGGATTGTTTATGTCCATAAGAAAGGCTCCAAGGCAATATTCGTTCTTCTCATTTGCTCCATGGTAAATTTCGAGCCAGCCATATTCTGTTTTTATAGGTGCTGCACCGGCCCCAACTCTGGCACTATCCCAAAGTTCTTTTCTTGTTTTAATGATACATTGATGATTTCCCCAGTGAATTCCATCTGGTGATTCAGCAATCCAAATGTAATTCCCTCCAATTTCAACACTGCTCGGACGATGTAAAGCATAATATTTACCATTTACCCTTTCCTCAAATATTGCACAGTCTTTATTATGAGGCGGAAGAATAATACCTTTAAAATCAAATGTTATCCAGTCTTTAGTTGTCCTTAAACCAACACATACACCATTTTCAGAAACAGCAGTGTAGGTAAGATAGTAAGTGTCATCAATTTGACTAACCCGACAGTCTTCGATACCGAATTGTTCGAGATAGTTTAATGGTAATAGTATAGAATCACCAGACGGTTCATGAAAATTAATTCCATCATCACTGTATAGTAACCGTAAATGCGAAATAGTAGTGAGATAGTCGTTGCCTTTATAGTTTATTACTCTTGCGTCGTTATTAATTAGTTCAGGATCATTTAAAGGGACTTGTATAATTTCAGTCCTGCCTTCTTTACTAATGGCTGGGAAAGATATATAACCATTTTTGTCCGGAGTGCATTCCGCTACCCGAACAAGCAACCAGGTTTTGCTGTCATAAATAAAGACTCCAGGATTAAGCAGACAGATTATTTTAAGAGCAGAATTACTTGCCTGAAGATCTTCTGGTCGTAATAATGGGTTTTGAGGAAAGCGTTTTGCTATATCTTTCATATACTGTTTTCTAATGTAAATATTGGTTTATTATCTGTGATTCACTCATAAATTTTGTATAAAGTTTTACATTAAAAAACCCATTTTAAATTTTTGGTTTAAAATGGGTTGTTGTATTTATTTTGTATGTTTTTATAAATCAAATCTGTCAAGGTTCATTACTTTATTCCATGCCGAAATAAAATCTTTCACAAATTTGTCTTTAGCATCAGAACTACCATATACTTCTGCAATTGCCCTGAGCTCAGAATGGGAGCCAAAAACAAGATCGGCACGGGTTCCTACCCATTTAACAGCTCCGGATTTACGATCATTACCAATATAAAGTTCTTTATCCTCAGAAGTTGATTTCCACTCTGTATTCATATCCAGAAGATTTACAAAGAAATCATTTGTAAGCTGACCCGGTCTCGTGGTAAATACTCCATTTTTAGAGCCGTCATAATTGGTATCTAGCACCCTGAGACCACCTATTAAAACAGTTAATTCAGATGGAGTAAGTGTAAGAAGGTTTGCCTTATCAATTAATAGTTTTTCGGTTGATACCGGTAGATTTGGTTTGCGATAGTTTCTGAAACCATCTGCCTTAGGTTCGAGATAACCAAATGATTCTGCATCGGTCATTTCCTGAGAGGCATCCATACGACCAGGGGTAAAGGGAACTATAGCTGAATGTCCTGCATCTTTTGCAGCTTTCTCAACTCCGGCACAACCGGCAAGTACAATTAAATCTGCTAATGAGATCTTTTTGTTTCCTCCCTGAGAAGTATTAAAGTCTTGTTGAATGCTTTCAAGTTTAGATAGTACCTTTTGCAATTGAGTAGGATTATTTGCTTTCCAGCTTCTTTGTGGCTCTAATCGAATACGTGCGCCATTGGCTCCGCCACGTTTATCCGATCCTCTAAACGTAGAAGCTGCTGCCCATGCTGTAGAAACTAATTCTGAAATGCTTAAACCTGATTCAAGTACTTTTGTTTTTAGAGTAGCTGTATCGTTATCATTAATCAATTCATGATTAACTTCAGGAATGGGATCTTGCCATAATAAGATTTCCTGAGGTACATCCGGTCCCAGATAACGTGCGCGTGGTCCCATGTCACGATGTGTTAGCTTAAACCACGCTCTGGCAAAAGCATCGGCAAACAGATCAGGGTTTTCAAGGAATCGTCGCGATATTTTTTCGTATGCCGGATCAAATCGTAACGACAAATCTGTAGTAAGCATAGTGGGTAGATGTTTCTTTGAGCTATCATAAGCATCAGGAATTATTGCTTCTGCATTTTTAGCTACCCATTGATGAGCACCTGCGGGGCTTTTTGTAAGTTCCCACTCAAAGGCAAAAAGATTTTCGAAGAAGTTATTGCTCCATTGTGTAGGAGTTTTAGTCCAGGTTACTTCAAGACCACTGGTAATAGTGTCAGGACCTTTTCCGGAACGGAAATTATTATGCCAGCCAAATCCCTGCATCTCCAGTCCGGCAGCTTCGGGCTCTTTACCTACATTGTCTGATGGGGCTGCTCCGTGAGTTTTACCAAAAGTATGTCCACCGGCGATTAAAGCCACAGTTTCTTCATCATCCATAGCCATACGGCCAAATGTATCTCGAATATCTTTTGCAGCTTTTATGGGGTCAGGGTTACCATCCGGGCCTTCAGGGTTTACATAGATAAGTCCCATTTGAACTGCTGCCAATGGATTTTCAAGATTACGGCTATGGATATCACCATCTGCATTATCATCTGACGAAACAACACCATGATCTTTAGGAACTCCGTCTGAACCATGAGCATAACGAATATCACCACCTAACCATTCTTTTTCAGATCCCCAATAAACATCTTCCTCCGCTTCCCAAACGTCGGCACGCCCTCCGGCAAAGCCAAATGTTTTGAATCCCATTGACTCGAGGGCAATGTTTCCGGTTAGAATCATTAAATCTGCCCAAGATATTTTGTTGCCATATTTTTGCTTGATTGGCCAAAGCAATCTTCTGGCCTTATCAAGACTGACATTATCAGGCCAACTGTTTAGAGGTGCGAAACGCTGTTGTCCTGCACCGGCACCTCCACGACCATCACCAACACGATATGTACCCGCACTATGCCACGCCATACGTATGAATAGGCCGCCATAATGGCCAAAGTCTGCAGGCCACCAATCCTGTGAATCGGTCATTAAAGCGTGTAGATCTTTCTTTACTGCTTCAAGATCCAGGCTTTTAAATGCCTCGGCATAATTAAAAGCTTCTCCCATTGGATCTGATAAAGAAGAATGTTGTCTTAGGATGTTTAATTTTAACTGGTCAGGCCACCAATCACTGTTTTTTGTACCACCGTTATCAACAGCCTGTTTAAGAGCACCGTTGTGAAAGGGACATTTACTTAGATCGTTTGATTCGTCTTTCATATCTTACTGGTTTAATATTGTTTGTGTTGAGTATCTTATAACACTAAAGTTAAGATTTTGATTTGGAATATCATAATCATTTAATTCTATATCAGGATAATAGAAATTTATGATTAGTTATGATAGATGTAACCAAAACTCGACCAATATTAAACAGGATTTTAAAAGAGCAAATAAGGATTAAGCCTCACTAAAATATCTTTTTCTAAACCAAAATGCTAAATTAACCAGGGCAATAAGTGCGGGAACTTCAACCAAAGGACCTATAACACCTGCAAAAGCCTGTCCGCTATTAATTCCGAAAACACCAATAGCCACAGCAATGGCCAATTCAAAATTGTTACCTGTTGCTGTAAATGCTATAGAAGTACTTTTAGAATAATCAGCTCCAAAGTAGCGGCCTATAAAGAAACTAATTACAAACATAACTGTAAAGTATATAACTAATGGTATCGCTATACGTAATACATCCATTGGAATCTGAACTATTAATTCGCCTTTAAGGCTAAACATAACGATGATAGTGAAAAGTAAGGCTATCAAAGTAATAGGAGAGATAAAAGGAACATATTTTGTTTGAAACCATTCTAAGCCTTTTAGCTTTATAAGGATATACCTGCTGATAAAGCCCATTGCAAATGGAACGCCTAAATAAATACCTACGCTTTCTGCAATTTGTCCAATACTAATGTCTATTGAAAAACCATTATAACCAAAATAGGGAGGCAGGATCGTAATGAATATATAAGCATAAACGCTATATAGTAAAACCTGGAAAATACTGTTAAGGGCTATTAATCCTGCCGCATATTCCCGGTTTCCATCAGCAAGATCATTCCATACCACAACCATTGCAATACAACGTGCAAGACCTATGAGTATAACCCCAATCATATATTCAGGATATCCTTTAAGGAATAATAAGGCCAATATAAACATTAAAACAGGACCTATTACCCAGTTGAGCAGGAGTGATGCACTTAAAACCTTTATATTTGAAAAAACCTCACCTATTTTACTGTAATTAACTTTCGCAAGAGGAGGATACATCATAAGAATTAATCCTATTGCCAAGGGAATATTTGTTGTGCCACTTGAGAAAGAGTTGATAAAATCTCCACTTGACGGTATGAAATAACCTATGCTTACTCCAACGACCATTGCAAGGAAAATCCAAAGTGTAAGGTATCGATCTAAAAATCCAATTTTTTTTCTTTCAGCAACAGGACTGCAATTATTTGAAGACATATTTATTTTTTTATTTGAGAGAATACATAAAACATTTCACTGGCTATCTGTAGGCTTCTCTCCTTGTATTTTTCCGCCTGTTCAGGGGTGTTGTCAAATGCTTTAGGATCTTCATAGGTTATGGCTATCCTTTTTTCAGCTCCGGTTATAAATGGGCAACCACCATCTGCTTGTGAACAGGTCATTATAGCGGCAAACTCTTCTTCCGGATTAAAATCATCATAGTATGCTTTTGAGAAGGCAATCACAGGATGCTCGTTTTCAGCATATTTTACAGCATATATAGGGTTACTTCCTTCGGAAAGACTTTGAATTTTAAAACCTGTGTTCTTTAATGTGTCAGCTACAACCGGGAACATGGCTGTGGCTTCAGTTCCTCCTGAGTAGCAGTATACATTTTGTACACGATAGTGAGCAGCAGCTGTCTGAGCCCATATTTGCGCCAAATGACTCCTGCGGGAATTATGAGTACAAATCAGGTTTAGTCTTATTTGTTTATTTTCAGTTGATTTTCCTTGTATGTAGTTTATAAGAGGCTGAAGTATTTCTTTACGTTCTTTTGAAATACTTTCAAATTCTATATTATTTACTACGTTATTTATCTCAGGGAATAGTATGCTTTCGGTTTTCATTGAAATATTTTTAGCAGCAGCCGCCTCCGGGCGTACAGCTGTTGGTTGAATTTTTTGAAATATCGATAAGGTTAATTTTCTTTTTCTCTTTAGGCACTCCGCATTGATCTGAGGCCAGGCATGCCGTTTGCTTATTTAGTAATAAAAAGTTTGTACCGTCAAACCCCAGATCATATTTACCTATTGTTTTGTCCTGATATTCTACTTCAATTTCAAAATTTCCAATGTTCAAAACTTTTTCCGATAGGTCAATTATTTTCTTTAGTTTTTCAGGTTTCAGGCGGTGGTCTTCATCATTTGAATCTTCCCATAACTGAAAGTTTACCACTGTTTCTTTACGGATTGTACCTCCACAGTCAATAAAATCTTTTGTTATAAGCCCTACTTCGGTAACATGAAAATTCTCAGGAACATAAGATCCGTCCTGTAGTTGAAATGACAGCTTTTCAACTGTATTCAAATAATTTTTGATTTCAGATAACTTCATAATTATACTATTTAAGTTTAGCAACAATCGTTCTTTTTATTTTTTGTGTAATTGTCTATTTGCTGAAAAAACGATTTAATTTTTTCAAATCCTTGTTCGTTAATGCAGTAACATATAGCATTGCCTTCAATATTTCCTTTAATTAATCCGGCATTTTTTAATTCTTTTAAATGCTGAGAAACTGTTGGCTGGGCGAGAGGCATTTCATTTACAATATCCCCACAGATACAGGTGTCAACTTTCATAAGGTATTCCAGTATAGCAATTCGTGCCGGATGCCCTATGGCTTTTGCTAAAACGGCAAGTTCATTTTGCTTTGCTGTGAAGTGATCAGTTTTTGTAATCCCCATTGTAATATATTTATATTGCAATATTACGATAAACTTTTTAAATTGAAATTGTTTGTATGTTAAGATTTTTAAATTACTCATTCTTAGTGGTAATAGATGTAAAATTGTAATTGGTTTAATTTATTCTAAATCTGAATTACTATTGTAATTTAGTGGCTTGCTTTATATTGTATACATTTATCTGATAATAATTTGAAAGAGAAGGAATGCTGCAATTTAAGGATAGAAGATTAGTTACATTTGGTGCCCATGTTAAGGCTATTCGTTTAGGTAAAGGTTTAGAGTATGCTGATTTAGCGCGTGAAACATCTTTGTCTAAAAGTGACATTGCTGCTATTGAAGAAGGAAGTAAGAACTTTGCGTTTACAACTTTGCTGGAACTTGCAAAAGGATTGGGTGTGAATCCTTCCAATCTGTTGGATTTTGATATTCAGGTATAGTAAATAATCCTTATTTATATAATATGAAAAAACTGCTCATTCGAATGAGCAGTTTTTTTGTTTTAGATTAAGGCTTAAGCCTTAATCTATTTGTATTTTATATTTATGCTGATAATGTCGGAAGTAAGGTTTGTAGACCTGCTATAGTGACCATATCTAATTTCTAATGCACTAAAATGTTTTATGCCAAAAACACCATCGGGTGTGGCAATACGAACCCCCATACCAAAAAAGCTACTGTCAAATTTTGAAAGGTCATAATTGCTGGTGTAATATTGCTCAGATCCTGTGTGTTGTCCGTATGGGCTAAAATATTTCACAGCACTTTGCGAATAATACCTATAGAAAGGGCTCAGGGAAAAGAAGGGAGACAGTTTAACCGGTACTTCAATATCCGCAGTATGTGATGTCAGTTTCCAGTCGTCAGTATAATAACGGTAATAAGCACGTATAATTACATTATCTCCTAAGAAATAACTTGCCCTCACTGCCAAAGGAATTTTGAACCTGCTGTCAGGCAGATTTTCCTGGTGTACGCTGCCATCATTAAAGTAAACCCTGTGGAATGGTAAACTCAGATAACCCTGCTGAGAAACAAGATCTGCCTGGAAGAGTAACTGAAGGTTTTGATTTACTACCTGCGAATAGCTAAGGGTACCGGCAAAAGTATTTCTTCCTTCCGTACCACCATTTCCAATGGTCGGTCGAAGTTCTATCGGGTTTATTAGTTTTACCTGATCAATATAGGTTTGGAATCTTGCAGTAAACTCGCCGTTGCGGTCTTTGGTTTTTTTAGAATAATTTATGTTTCCACCAAAAGACTGATAGTCAAACTCTGTTGAAGATGAAACTCCCGCACCTATGGTGTTTCCTTTCTCTTCATTTTCTCTGCTATAACTTACAGAAGGGTAGAAGCGAATGTCGGAATAGGAAGCAGAAGAATTTGCACTAAGGTCAACCATATCTGAAGAGGCCGAAGAATACTGGTCTACACCAACTTCAAAATCCCATGTATGTTTTTTTCCCGTTTCGCCATATTTAACAAACTTAACATCAATGCTATTGGAAATATCGGTAAGTTTTTCCGTTCCGATACCTCCGGTAACAGCAGAATTATTTCCATCCTGCTTATAATAACTTGAAACAAGATTAATTTCTTCCAGCTTTAGCTTTTGAGCTTTATAGGCTGTAGAGTCGGTCTGGATATTATCCTGTGCAGTTGCACGTAAAAAACCCAGAAGCGCAAAGCCTGTAATAAATATACGTTTCATATAATTTTACTTAAGGGTTAATTACATCCGCAGCCACCGCCGCTTTTTCCTGAATTGGCTCCTGATGAACCCTCTCTGTAACTCTGAAAACTTAATTCTGTTTTTTCTACTTTACGGTTGGAAAGTGCCATTTCGGCATCATTTATTTTATTTTTCTGGTATTCTTTTACAGAAGTACAGGAAAATGATCCTGCACCTGCGAGTACCAAAATGCTCAGGCAATAGATACGTCGTCTCATGTTGTTTTAATTAAGGTTAATATCTTTGGAGGTATAAATTTTATTATTATCGTCTATAATGATACAATGCAGGTCAGGAATCTGATCTATAAGGTATAGTCCTGCTTTTATTCCCATAACTGCAATAGGAGTGGCCATGGCATCGGCAAATTCAGCATTAGCACTTATAACAGTCACGCTTTTTATTCCGGATATGGGCAAGCCTGTTTTTGGATCAATAGTATGCGAATATTTTTTTCCGTCAATTAGTATGTATTTTTCATAATTTCCAGAAGTAGCTACGGCTTTGCCGGAAATATCTACATAAGAGAAAATGTCCTGTGGCCTGTCGGGATTTGAGATTCCTATGCGCCATTGGCGTCCGTCTGGTTGTAAACCCCAGGCTGTAAGATCACCACTGGCATTAATAATGCCACTTTGAACACCTTTTTTTATAAGTAGGGCTTTGGCCATCTCGGCGGCATAGCCTTTCCCGATTCCACCAAAACCAATACGCATTCCTTTTTCTTTTAAGAATATTGTATGATTTTCAGGATTGAGGATAATGTTGTTGTAGTTTATCAGATGCACCATCTTTAAAGCATCTTCTTTAGAAGGAAGCTTTTTCATGCTTTTGTCAAAATTCCAAAGGCTTTTATCAATGCTTCCATATGTTATGTCAAACGCTCCCTGGGTTATCCTTGAGATAGCAATACTTCTTTCAATTAGTTCATATACCTCTTTATCAACCTGGACAGGAGCTATACCAGCATTAGCGTTTACTAGACTTGTCTGACTACTCTCACTAAATGTGGTAAACAACTTCTCTATACGTCTTATTTCATCAATTGCAGTCTCAATATGGGTTTGGGCAATGCTGTTATTTTCCGCAACAACGGTAAAAGTAAAATTATTGCCCATTAGCTTTAGGGACTGCGAGAAGGTTTTCATTTATAATCGTATGATTATTTATTAGCAATACAGATATTCTTTATTTCCTGAGTCCATTGCTCAACAGTTATCTCGGGTTTTCCTGACCATGTTTTAATAACTTTTCCGTTAGCATCCAATAATAGGGTATAAGGAAATTGTCCCTGTTTATTGTATTTTTCTGCAAGGGCCTCATTTCGTTTTACCTGATCTGCAGAAAGCTGATTTTTCTTTTTTCTGGGAAAATCGGCATTAACCATTACAAGGTTTTCCCCTGCCATAGACTGGAAAGCCTGACTGTCAATGTAATCTTTTCTTAAAATGATACAGGGGCCACACCAATCTGACCCGGAGAAGTTCAGGAGTATAAGCTGGTGTTTTTCTTTTGCTATTTTTTTAGCATTTTCAAAATCTGTCTCCCATTGCGTAGGAATCACAAATAAGAGTAATAAGGCAATTAATTTCATATACTTTTTTGTTTTATAAAAATAACGTTAACCCATAAAGTGAATTGTATTTTGAAACTTAAGATTTGCTTAAGATGTAATAGTCGATTTTATCCTACCTGAACACCAAAGAGATACCCAACCAAAGCAGAGGTACACATTGCAACCGTTCCCCAAAGACAAATACGTATAATACCTTTAAGCATGTTTGACCCTCCGGCTTTTGCCGCCAAAGCGCCGGAAAAAGCAAGGAATACAATAGCAAAAACATATTGAAGGATTACCATTGATTTTATAGGGGCAAATAAAGCCACAAGCAAAGGCAGAATGCCCCCGGCTATAAAAGCAAATGCTGATGCCATTGCAGCCTGAAAAGGTTTAGCCTGTGTGATTTCATTAATGCCAAGTTCGTCCCTGGCATGAGCTTCAAGTGCATTATGAGCAGTAAGTTGTAATGCGACTTCATGTGCGACCTCGGCTGAAAGTCCTCGTTTTATATATATATCGGTAAGTTCAGCTAATTCTGAATCGGGCATATTTTTAAGCTCATTTTTCTCCCGTTCCAGATCAGAGTTTTCTATATCACTTTGTGAACTTACAGATACATATTCTCCCGCAGCCATAGAAAGTGCTCCTGCAACAACGCCGGCTATTGTAGCTAATACTATTGGATCTCTGGTAGTGCTTGCAGCAGCAATTCCGATTGCGAGACTTGTAGTGGATAGTATTCCATCGTTGGCTCCTAGTACTGCAGCCCTTAGCCATCCGCTACGAATTATAAAGTGATTCTCAGAATTTATTTTCATTTGGATGCTTTGTTGTAATAAAGTTAAAGAATTTATTAATACGAAAAATGTATTGTATGTAATCTTTTATTAGGAGTTTTTTTATTTATACGATAAGAGATTAACTCTTGTATTATTTAGAATTAGTGAAAAAAAAAGCTGCCTCAAAAGAGGCAGCCTTATAAACATTTTTTAAAGAAATATTATTCTTGTCTATTGATATAAACCCAACCGGTTAAAGTTTCTCCGTTTGAGCGTTCAATCATATAGAAGTACGTACCCGTAGGCAGCTCATTACCTTTGTCATCATTACCAACCCATTCGTTGGTATAGTTAGACTTACTGTATAATTGCTGACCGTAACGGTTAAATATCTCAAGTTTTTTAACTCCTAAAGCTGATAAGTCAAAATTATCATTGCTACCATCTCCGTTAGGAGAGATACCTCTAGGAATCATACATGATGTGCTTATTACTTCAAACATGTCTGTATTAATACATCCCGCATCTGTCGTAACTGTAACTGTATACTCTCCCGGTTTAGAAGGAACAATTTTTTGATCAGTAGCAGTAAAGCCTTCAGGACCTGTCCATGCATAAGTAGCACGATCAGTATCGAATGAGCCATCAGTATTAACCACTTCAAGATAGTAAACATTTGAGTCACATTCATCAACAAAAGAGAACTCTGGTGTAGCTGTAATTGTTACATCAAAGAAGTTTTGGTCAAAACATGGCGCATCACCCGGAGCAGCGGCATAAACATACAGACGTTGAGATGCTGTAATTGTCTCACCTGCACTTAGAATTGTTCCTGTGCCATTTTCTCCAGTATAATAATTATTACCCTCAGTTAATGCAGGAAGCACGTAGCTATCGCAGGCATTAACATCTTCAGGAGCATCAGCTACTGGAGTTGGTACAACGGTTACCGTAGAAGGTATAGTAAACACACATCCTTCTTTAGTTACTGTTACTTCATAAGTACCACCCTCTGTTACAGTTATTGAGCTTGTTGTATCAGGTAGTGTAACATTATCAAGTACCCATACATACGTTGCATTTGAGAAATCTTCGCCTGCATCAGGAGTTACTGCAATGGTTGCAGAAGCGCCCTCACAGATAGTCTGATCTGCTGTAACAGTAAATTTAGGAGGAATGTTTGATATGATAGCCTGGAAAGACAGAACTTTAGCACATGGCTGTCCAACTCTCATAATTCTGACCCAAATAGTAGTTGTAGCATTAGTTACAAAAGTAGTAGGTATATTATTAGTACCACCAGCTACAGCATCTGCTTCTGTGGTATAGAACGTGAAGGTATAATTTGGCATTTCAGATGCATCAAATGCATTAGCGACAGCTTCGTTAAGATCGAAAGTAACATCGTTACCACACTTAGTAAGATCTACAGGATCATTTGCAGGGATTATCTGCTCCTGAACTTTTATAGAGAAGTCACTTTCTCTCACAATAACGTTACCATTACATAACTCATAAGAAGCACGTGCAGTCATTGTAGTTATACCATCTTGCAGTGCACATACCTGAATATCTTTAGATGTACTATAAAGTTCACCATCTTTAAACCATTCGAAGGTAGCAGTAGGATCTCCGTTTGGTGTAAATCTCCAGGCTTCATTAGCAGCAGACCAATCACCTGTATTTCTTCCCGGAGCAGTAAACCCTACAGTTCCATCTTCATTTTGCACACCAATAACACCTACACCACCTTGCCAAGAAGTACAAGGAACTCTTCGTTTAACGTAAACTTCGATAATGTTGGTAATCTCATAGATAACAATTTGTGAACTTTGAGCGCCAATGGCTTGGTCTTCTGGGCTGTCAGTACTACAGCCGAATTGCGCAAGTTCATTAAAGCTAACTACAAATGCACGACAAGGGTAGTTTCCTAATACCTGATAGTTGATGTTAGGGTTGTCCCAACTATTATTATCCGGATTAGGGTTAGTATCCTGATAAACACCATAAATAGCGTTTTTTATCGGGAATGAAGTATCAGGTACACTCTGGCTGAACGACCATGGACTAAATGCGCCATTAGCCTGATCAGCATTAAAGCTTACTACACCATTAGAGCCTACCTGGGCAGCATTGTAAACGCCTCCCATAAAACAGAATTCAAATGGCAATACAACCCTAGGACCCCAAATATCATCTACGTCAATGGTAAGTTCAGTACCGCCAAGTGTTGGGAAAGGTTCCACATAAGGTATACCTTCTACTTCATATGAAGTTGTTTGTGCAGCACCTTCATAATAATTAGCGCTAAAGTTTACGCATAAATCTTCGTCAGGACATATTATATATTCAGTATCCGGTGCGATAATATTAAGCTCATCATCTACAACACTAACGTCTGCACAAGCAGGCGGAGTAAAGATTGAGAACCTAAGTGCTCCAGACCAGAAACTTTTATCATTAGTATCCATATCACAAATAGCTCTTACGTAATATTCGTAAAGCGTGCCGGCAGAAACGTTTGCCAATACATATTGTGGTTGGTCTACAATTACACTTGTTGTTGGAGCAGTAGACGGGAATGCACCTCCCTGAGGCTGTATAACAACTTCCCATTGTGTTTCACTACCACCCGGAGTCCAGCTAAGCAATGTAGTGTTAGAAGCGTTTACAACGCTCTCACTTACCAGGTTAGTAGGTTGAGGACATGTAATAACCGAACAATATGGCATACCTTCATAAATAACTGTTTCCCTTTCAGATGCACCTGATCCGGCAACTTTGTTAAAAACTGTTTGGTTGTTAAAGTTGTTTACAATCGATAATCCTATACCAGACTCATCCCAACTGCCTTTATTCCAGTATACCTGATAAGGTATACCTGTACAAAGAGGTATGGTAACAGTTTGAGGGCCTTCACCACTGGTGAAATCGGCTCCAATAGTTGCTACAGTAATTCCACTCTGTGTGATACTTACAGTGTCACCATTCCAACCCCATCCGGTGCCGGTCATTGTAAAGTTATATAAACACTGATCTACTACTTCACAAACATTTGTGTGGAAGTTAAACGGACCACTCCAACGGCTTTTATCACCAGGACCACAAATAGATCTAACATAGAATTGATAATTCGTAGCAGGAGTTAAGCCTGGATAAGGGAATCCATTGGTTGGGGCAGGAGTACCCACAGTGTTTGTTTGCGGTATTGCACCTCCTTGCGGAACTACATATACTTCCCATTCTGTGGCAGAACCTACTTCAGTCCAGTTTAATGTAACCTGAGTCATACCAGCGTCAGTAACGTTAAGGTCAATAGGCTTAGGACAAGTTAAAACTTTAGCTTCAACGTTGTCTACAGCTGCAGGCGTCTCTCCGCCACTCCAAGCATTATTTACCCATTGGAAAACAAAACGCTGAGTTGTACCGGCTTGTGCTGATGTAAGAGGAATAACAAAATTTTCATTTTTCCAGATACCATTGTTGAAAAGATTCTGTGTGGTTATTTCTACACCATCACCACCGTTAATTTGGTTACCGGCAACAGGCAGATAACTTAAAGGAACCATCCATACAGAAAGGTAATCGCCACCCCATTCTTCGCCTATACTTTTCCAGTCAAAAGTAAAGTCAAGTTCTGTTGTTCCGGCAGGAATTACGATATCTCTGTAAGCATGGATTATTGATTCCTGATCGTTAGTGAATGCATTTGAAACTCCATTATCATTAGTTACATACATAGATTGTGCAGGAGTGTTGAATGTCGCACCACCAACAGCCCATGTATTAGGCTGATCAAGGCTGATAAATGTATAATCAGCTGCACCAGCGTCAAAGCTTTCTGCATATGGAAGAACAGCAGGAACCTGAGGTGTATTAAAGTTGTTTCCACCAACCCAGAAACTGTTTCCATCAGCCGCTCCACAATTACTTCTTATCCATATAAAGTAATTAGTATTCGCAGGAAGACCTGATATAGTAACTGATGTTCCTGATATACCTGTACCTGTAGGTGTTGTCCCTGCAACAGGAGGAACCGGGCTTGTAGTTAAATAATACTCATAGCTCTCAGGAGCATTTGTAGGAGCTGTCCATGTAAATGTCACATTATCTTCATCTATAGATGTTAAAGTAACATCGGTAGGAGCAGAACATGTAATTACAGAGAATCCTACATTGTCAACCGCAGCAGGGATAGTTCCGCTACTCCAGCTGTTTTCCCATTCAAAAATAACTCTTACAATAGTGCCATTCCATGATGGAGGAATATTTACAACATTATTGGCAGTTTTCCATACGTTGTTATTGAATAAGTCTGGACCTACATTTATTACATTAGGATTAGAACCAACCTGTTCACCAGCAATAGGACTAAATGTAACCGGAGCAACATAGGCTCTTAATACATCTGACCCCCATTCTACACCAACACTTTTCCAGTCAAAATTAAGAAGAACCTGACCTGATGCGATTGTAGCAGGAAGCTGAATATCTCTGTAAGCATGAACTATGCTAAGTCCATTACTGTTATTATAAGAGTTAGTAACACCACCATCGTTAGTAACATATAACGATTGTGTAGGGCTGTTGCTAGTAGCAGTACCTACAACCCATTCATTATCATTTGAAGTGTTGAATGAATAACTTTGAGGTGTACCGTCAAAATTCTCAGCATACGGCATAGTAGCCGGAATCTGAGGTGTTACAAATTTAAGAGGACCTACCCAGAAACTTTTCCCGTCTACACCACAATCACTTCTTACCCAGAAATTATAATATGTAGAAACGGCAAGTCCCGGAATCGCCACAGTTGTGTCAATTGTATTACCTGTAGGAGTTGTTGTTGCTACCGGAGAAGTTCCGTCTGTTGAAATATAGTAATCATAAGATCCCGGTGCAGAAGCAGGAGGTGTCCATGAGAATGTAGCTGTATCTATCGTTAAAGCATCAAGTACTAAATCACTAGGTGCAGGACAGGTAATTACACTTAATCCTACATTATCAATAGCGGCAGGTATAGTACCACCTCCCCAGCTGTTTCTCCATTCAAAGATTACTCTTCTTACGGTACCATTCCAGCTTGCAGGTACATCAATAACATTATTAGCGGTTATCCATTGATCATTGTCAAAATAATCAGGGCCTGATTTAACAATATCACCGCTTTCATTAATTTCCTGCCCTACAGTTGGAGTAAATGTAACAGGAGCGATATAAACCTTCATTAGGTCGCTTCCCCATTCAACCCCCATGCTTTTCCAGTCAAAATTCAGAAGAATCTGTCCTGATGGAATATTAGCAGGTAGTTGTATGTCTCTGTAAGCATGAACTACTGTAAAGTTAAACGAATCATAACCATACGTTGTACCGTCATTACTTATATATAATGATTGGGTTGGGCTACTGCTTGTTGAAGTACCTACAATCCATTCGTTAGGGCTGTTGGTTCCATTAGCTAAAGTAAAATTATGTGCGCCAGCATCAAAGTTCTGAGCATATGGCATAGTAGCCGGAATCTGAGGTGTAGTAAACATTACAGGTCCCGTCCAGAAGCTAATGTCAGTATCGCTACAATGAGATCTTACCCACACAAAATAATTAGCAGATGTAATTAATGGAGTTATAGTAGCAGTTGTTTGCGTGCCCGGTACAGTTTGCGTTGGTGCGGTACTGGCTACAGGTGCTGTGTTGGTTTGTGATACATAAACATCATATGTTGTCGGAACAACAGATGGAGCTGTCCATTCAACTACTGCCTGAGTAACGTTTAGATCCTGTACAATCAGGTCACTTGGCTGAGGACATGTAACAACCTTAAATTCAATATTATCAATTGCTGCCGGAGGGGCAGATCCAACGCTGCCGTCATTCGTCCACTCAAATACAAGTTTAACTAGAGTTCCGTCCCAAGATGCAGGGGGAGTGATAATATTATTTGAGGCTTGCCAGTTCATACTAAGATTACGATTTGTACCTATTCTGATACCATCGCTATCTGTTATTTGTGAACCTGGTGTAGGAGTAAATGAATCAGGTACAAGCCATACGTTGATGAAGTCACAACAAGATTCACCAAAAGCTTTCCATTGGAATGAAAGGCTTAACTGATCTACTGTGGCAGGCAATATTAGCGTTTTGTATGCATGAACTATTGAAGAAGCTCCGTCTGAATAAGCATTGTTAACGCCGTTATTATTCGATATGTAAAGTGATTTATTTGGACTGAAGTTAGTTGCAGTGCCTACAAACCATTTATTAATCTCTGTTCCGTTTGACAGAGTAAAGCCTGAATCGGCTCCATCAAAATTTTGATAATAGTCTAACTGAGTCGCAACCTGACTTGTGTTAAACACATAGGGGCCTGCCCATATACTATAATTACCATTACCACAATTTTCTCTTACATAAAATTCGTAAGCTGTAGCAGGGGTAAAGGGAGTAATTGTTGCACCCGTAGTGCTTCCTACTGTATTCCCTGTATTTGAGGTTACTGTATTAGCGTTAGCAGCAGATGGCAATCCTGAACCGGCTGGTTGTACAGCCATTTGCCAGGAGGTTGCACCTACTGTTCCGGGATTCCAGCCTAATGTCGCTGTTGTTCCCGTAATACCGGTTACATTACCACCTGTAGGCTGCGGACAGAATACCTGTTGTATTATTAAAGTATACTGTGTTGTTTGCGGAGTACCGTTTGTAGATATTACAAAATAATAGGTGGTACCAGCTGTCATAGCAAATGAAGCATTATTATATGCAGATGTTGCAGATGCAAGACCACCTGTTAAACACGAAACACCAATACTAGTACAGTTATTATATACAAAAAGACCTGCCGGTCCCCCTGTACCTGTCAGGGTTATATTGTAATTTCCTGTTACGTTAGGAGTGTATGAATATACTACGTCATTTCCTGCCAGGTAGTTTCCTGAACTACCACAGCCTGTACCAGGCAGGCCTTCATAAAAGTCACTGTTGTCGGAAGTATTACCTGAGGCGCTCTGATTACCCGATCCTAAAACAATTGGATCAGCACACGTATCTCCCTGACACCTTGTTTTGAATAATGTTGGACCAACCCATTGGCTGATACCTCCGTCATCACACAAAGAACGAACGTAGAATTTATAAGCAGTACAAGCCGTAAGACCCGTTTTTACATAAGGAAGGGTACCGCTGTAAACTTCTCCTGAACCGGTTGCCGCAAGACCATCCTCTACAACTTCAATTTCCCATTCACTGGCAATATTGTCTGTCCAGCTTAGTGATGCTGTTGTAGTTGTAGATGCTGTAATTACCGGAGTAACTGGTGGCACACATAAAGCACTAACCTTTACATCGTCTATAAACCAACGATCTTTATCATCACCTTCCATAAGGAAAGCTACTCTAACCTGTGTTCCCGGTGCCCATAAAGCATTTGCCGGTATAGTAATGATTTTTTCAGTCCATTCCGTCTGAACCGGGTTAAGTGTCAGTTCAGAATAGGTTGTTAAAAGGAAAGCTGCATTACTGTTAAAGTCTGCAGGAGTTGGTGTAGCTCCTGTATCTGGCATGAGGTATACTTTGTATATACCGCCGTTGTCACCCGCAATAGTAAGCCTTGACTGAAATCTTAGTTCAGCATTTGCTACCATAGGGAAAGCTTTAGTAACAAGCCAGTCTGCCGGGATTGCGTCAGTTGGTGCTACATTCTCCTTTTGAAGATACGCAGAGTGTCCTGAACCCCCATAAGGTGGTTGCTGTGTGTTGCCCGGAATCGTCTGGATCCAGGTCTGTAATGGTCCGAATTGATTTATGACGACCCAGTTTGGTGGTGCTGCCGGACTACCTGTCCATGGATCATCGAAGTGCTCCACAGGTAACTGCGCATACGCAAAAAAGGACATCAACAATCCGAAGATCATTAAAGTAATTCTTTTCATTGTTAATGTAGTTTAAGTTAATTTAATTTAAACCTTATGCTGTTTTAACAGTAAGATTATAGCAATGTTAAGAATTGTTAAGATTCCTTTTCTGTTTTTGTTCTTATTTATATGTATAAAAATAGTGACATATAGCTAGATTATTGGTGACAACATTGTTATAACTATTTGACATTTAGTTGTTTGTGTTTAAAAAAGGTGTCTTTTTAGAAGACTGTAAATTATTGGTTTTTTTATGAGTTAGATTGCTAAAATGTTATCAGTAATTTACTATATGTTTCTTTTTTGTACGAATTATTTAATGTTTTTACAATTTAATATCGTAATTTTAATAGCTATAGATTTGCTATGTATTCATACAAATCCAAGTCTTTTGGTATTTCCATTTTACTAACAAGGCGTTCTTTTCTTTTTTTGCAAGCATCCGATGTTATGTTAAGTAAATAGGCAATTTCTTTATATGATAAGTTCATATACATATAAGCAATGAATCTAATTTCACTAATATTTAAAGTTGGATGAGCTGTTTTTAGCCTGGAAAGAAAACCGGAGTTCACTTCCTGAAAATGAGAAATAAAGTCATCCCAGTCATTATCAGTTTTTATATGATGCTTGAGTGATTCTACATAAGAAGCTAAGGTGCTGTCTTTTGAATATTTAGGTCTTTTTGAAAGGTAGTTTAATATTTCCTCAATTAATTCATTACGCCCGGAAAGATGCAAAGCTTTTGCTGAGAGTTTTCTGTTTCTGGTGTCAATTTCGTTTTTCAGACGTTCTTGTTCTTTTGCAGAATTTAAAACCTTTTGTTCAAGTATCAGGCTATTGTTTTTTTCTCGCAGAAGATTAAGTTCGCTATTTTCCTGATTTCTCTTTGCTACAATATTTTTTTGTCTTAAAATAATAATTAAAAAAAGTACTATTATTAATATAATCGTAATTGAACAATATAAAATCCATCTCTCATGTACAATTTTATCTTCTTTTTGCTGTAATTGTTCTTTATAATCTTGTATTTCAAACTTTACCCTGTTATTTTCAAACAATCGTCCGTTTTTTATATCGTTCAGTCTTTTCTCGGTATCAATGATTGAATCTTTATATGATAATGCTTTTTCCAGATTACCACTTTTTTTGAAGATGTCGGATAATAACTGATAAGTGTCTTTTTTTATGTCGATAACCGGCTTTTTATCAAGGACTTTTAAAGCAAACTGAGAAGCCATTTCGTAATTGTTTTCACTTAAGTAACTTTTAGATATTAGTGACCATAGAAAAACATCTACGTTTAATGCATTAGAATAATCAGGGTTGTTTAATAGTTCAAAAGCCTCTTTTCTTGCAATGTGACTATTGCCCAACAAGAGATCGTTTTCTATCAAAAGAATTTTTGCAGAGAGTAAATATTCTTCTTCTAAATATTTTAATGATTCTTTTAAATAATATCGGGCTTTTTCAGGTTTCTCGAGTTTGTTATAGATGTATCCTATATTCATTACAGGGAGGCCTTTTCTTGCATCAATATTTTTTTCTTTTGCCAGTTCATAGGCTTTAGTGTAATATTCTAAAGCTTTATCATAAATCTTTTCTTTGGTATAAAGATTAGCAATGTTATTAAGGGATGCAATTTCATCCTTAGCGTCTAATTTACTTAATGCAATGGTGTAGCTTTCCAGAAAATAATTTAATGCTTCTCCATAGTCAAACATTTCATAGTAGGTATTTCCTATGTGAAAAGTAGCATCATAAAGTTGTCTGTCCCACTTATATTTATTGGCAATTGACCGAGCTTCTGTAAAAAACTCTAAAGAATGTATATAATCCCTTTTTTTGAATGACTCTACACCTTTACTAATTAGAGAGTCACAAACCTCTTTTGTATTTGACATCAGGATATTTGTAACCAGTAAAAAAAGAAGGCATAGAGAGAATCTCTTTATGTTTATTTTAAGTAGCATTTTTAAGCAGTATAAATCTTATTTTGAACAGAGTAAATGTAAGAAATATACCCGATGATATAATATTTTCTGTTCAAATTTGACTAAAATGATAAAGAAAAGACTTGTTTGTTGTTTTTTTGTTAATAATTCAAAATACAAATAACAATATGATTGATTATAATATATTTTTTTAAGTTTAATTTTGATAAATTGACTGTTGTTAGTTTTATTTTTTTAAGATATTACTTAAATTTTGTACATTAGTATTGCTTATAAATACTAATAAATTTATGACATCACTTAAGATATTTTTGGTTGAAGATGATTCTTTTTTTGGAGAAACATTAAAGTATCATTTAAAACTCAATCCCGATTTCGATGTTCATCTTTTTAAGACAGGTAAAGAATGTCTGGATAATTTATTTTTAAAGCCGGATATAATTTGCCTTGATTTTGGGTTGCCTGATATTAAAGGAGATGTACTGCTTAAAAAGGTCCATCAGTCGAATAATAAAATTCCCATTATTATAATCAGTGGTCAGGAAGATATCGAAGTAGCTGTAAATTTTTTAAAGTCTGGTGCGAGGGATTATATCGTAAAGAATGTACATACCAAGGATATATTATGGAATTCTATTCTTAAGATCAGAGAGAATTTACATCTTATAAATGAAGTCGAAGAGCTTAAGGAAAAGCTTGAACAAAAATTCAGTTTTGAAAATACCATCATAGGACAAAGTGAAGCTATTAAGGATGTTTTTAATAAGATTAATAAATCGATTAGAAGTAATATTAATGTTTCTATAACTGGTGAAACCGGTACAGGTAAAGAGGTAGTGGCCTCAGCAATTCATTACAATTCCGAGAGAAAAAATAAGCCCTTTATAGCGGTTAATATGGCGGCTATTCCTAAAGAACTCGTAGAGAGTGAGTTTTTTGGACATGAAAAGGGGGCTTTTACAGGTGCAGACACTAAAACCATTGGAAAGTTTGAACAGGCTAATGGAGGAACCATTTTTTTAGACGAAATAGCGGAGCTTGATCTAAACCTTCAGAGTAAATTATTAAGAGTTTTACAGGAAAGGGAAGTGGTACGTTTAGGAGGAACTTCAAGAATAAAATTTGATGCGAGACTTATAATTGCTACCCATAAGGATTTAAAAGAAGAAGTTAAGAAAGGGAATTTTAGAGAAGATTTATATTACAGAATTATAGGGTTACCTATTGAGCTTCCGCCATTACGAGAGAGAGGTAACGATGTACTGCTGTTAGCAAAACACTTTATTGATATGTTTGCTAAAGAGAATAGGATGAAACCTCCAGTTTTGTCTAAGGAAGCTAAAGACAGATTGTTAAAATATTCTTTTCCGGGTAACATTCGGGAACTTAAATCTGTTATGGATTTAGCTTGCGTGATGTGTGAAAATGATGAAATTTTAGATTACGATCTTACTTTTTCGAGTATAAATAATACTGATTTTTTCCTGTCCGAAGAAAAAACACTGAAAGAGTTTACGCATGAAATTATAATGCACTATCTGAAAAAAAACAATAATGATGTATTAAAAACTGCCAGGCAATTAGATATTGGCAAATCAACAATATATAACTTAATTCAAGCAACCGAAAAATCCAACTAAATGAAAGTAGCTTCAATATTATTCAGGAATGGTTCTTTTGAACAGGAAAAAAATGATGAGAATTTGATTTTAGCTGATGCTGACCTCGTACTTGGTTTCGGGTCAAGGGAACTGGTTTCTAGTGAAGCAGTTTACACTGAGGTTAAAGAGAAGTTTCCGGTGTCTAAGTTAGTCTTGTGTTCTTCTTCCGGTGAGATAAACGGAACTGAAGTTCTTGACAATACAATTTCATTTACAATTATTAAATTTTCTTCTACAGTTGTAAAGAGCTCGGAAGTAAATATTTCTGATTTTCCTAACAGTTATGAAGCCGGTAAGGTTTTAATGCAGAATATTGATCCTGTTAATTTAAAATTTGTACTGGTTATCTCAGATGGGGGACTTGTTAATGGAAGCGAACTTGTGAAAGGAATGAATGCTTCGAAAACTGATGATGTTCTTATAATGGGCGGCCTTGCAGGTGATGCTGCCCGATTTGAAAAGACCGTTGTGGGATTAAATAAATTGCCATCTCAGGGACAAATTGTTGCTTTGGGATTCTATGGCGATAAATTAATGGTGTCACATGGATCATTAGGTGGCTGGGAGAGTTTCGGGCTTGAAAGGACAGTAACCAAATCGAAAGAGAATGTTCTTTCTGAAATTGATGATAAGAATGTATTGGAGTTATATAAAAGCTATTTGGGAAAGTATGCTGAGGAATTGCCGGGCTCGGCACTTCTTTTTCCATTAGCAATAAAGATGGAAGATAATGAGGAGCCATTAGTTAGAACCATACTTTCAATTGATGAAGATCACAGTACAATGACTTTTGCGGGAGATATTCCTGAAGGAAGTAAGGTACGTTTTATGAAAGCTAATTTTGACAGGCTGATTGATGCCGCAAGTGGTGCAGCAGGAGCATGCCTTGATATTAATAGTTTTACACCTAAGTTAGCATTATTGATAAGTTGTGTAGGAAGGAAACTTATTTTAGGAAGCCGTATTGATGAAGAAGTTGAAGCTGTTTCTGAAATTTTTGGAAAAGAGACAATGCTGATAGGATTTTATTCTTACGGTGAAATTTCTCCTTTGAAACCTTTTGCCGATTGTGTGCTTCATAATCAGACGATGACGATAACTTCATTAAATGAAATTGATTAACATGAATAATCATAAGCTTTTACAGCGACAGATAAATAAATATATACCTACAGATTTAATTGATAATCCTTCGTTTCAGTCTTTCATTAAAGCTGTTAATGATTCCTATATATCTTTTGAAAGAGACAAAGATTTAATGGATCACTCTTTTAAAGAAAGTGAAAAAGAATATCATGAGGTCAATCAGAATTTAAAAAAAGAATATGAATTAAAGCAGGAATCTATTTCTAATCTCTATAAAAGCCTTACTGAATTAAAAAGTGACAAAAACTTTGAAGATGAAATAAAACAAAATGACCTGCTTTTTATTTCAAGATATATAAGTGACGAAATTCTTAAGAGAAAGGAGACTGAAAAAAAACTTTTTGAAACGGCAGAATTTTTAAGGGTACTGCTTGATAACATTCAGTCAGGAATATTATTTATAGATAATACTGATACAATATTATATGTAAATCAGCATTTATGCGATATAAGGAATATCCATGCTTCTCCAGTGGATATGATGGGAAAAAAACCGGATTATTATTTAAACGATGTAACAGCACTTTTTAAAGACCCTGATGCTTATAAAAACAGGATTGTTGAAATAATTAAAAACAAGGATATAGTAACCGGTGAAATACTTGAGACTATTGATGGCCGTTTTTTAGAAAGAGACTATATCCCTATTATAGTTGAAGAAACATTTATAGGACATTTATGGAAGTCTACAGATGTTACTCAAAAGATTATAAGTAAAAATTTATTACAACAAAGTGAAGAGCGTAATCGTATAATTATGAATTCTTCATTAAATGCAATAATTACTATTGACATAAATGGAAAAATTACTTTCTGGAATAATCAGGCAGAAGTTATTTTTGGATGGAAGAGAGATGAAGTATTAGGAAAAACACTTAATGATACGATTATTCCTAATAGACATAAACAAGAACATTTTGATGGCTTAAAGCATTACGTTGAGACTGGTGAGGGACCTGTTTTAAATAAGCAAATTGAGCTTCCGGCTGTTAATAAGAATAACATTGAATTTCCTATAGAAATTTCAATTATACCACTTGAGCAGGATGGAGAGGTTTTCTTCTGTTCGTTTATTCAGGATATATCTGAAAGGAAGAAAGGGGAGGCTAAATTAAGATTACAGGAAGAGAAGTACAGAAATATTATAGCAAATATTAATTTAGGACTTATAGAAGTAAACACGGAAGAGGTTATACAGTTTGCAAACCAAAGTTTTGCCGAAATGAGCGGCTTTGAAGTCGATGAACTTATTGGATTGAGTGCTTTGGATACTTTTGTTTTTGGTGAAAATATTGAAGTAATGAAAGATAAGAACCGTTTGCGCAAAAACGGTATTTCGGATGTATATCAGATTCCGGTAAGAAATAAAAGAGGTGAGTTGAGATGGTGGGCTGTTGGTGGAGCACCTAATTATGATGACAAAGGGAATCTGGTTGGATCGATAGGTATTCATCTTGATATTACTGAGCAGAAACAGATGGAACTTGAACTGGAAAGTGAAAAAATTAAAGCCCAGGAAGCATCAAAAGCTAAAGAAGCTTTTCTTGCCAATATGAGTCATGAGATAAGGACACCACTAAATGCAATTATTGGTTTCTTGAGAGAACTTGAGAGACAGGGCTTGTCTGAAACTCAAAAGAAATATGTTGATAATAGTGCAATTGCTTCTAAGCATTTGCTTTCTATTATAAATAATATTCTTGATATTTCTAAAATTGAAGCAGGAGAGATGTCTTTGGAAGATGAAGATTTCATTTTTTCTGATGCAATAAATAATGTAATAACAGTGATGCAACCCATAGCTACGGAAAAGGGATTAAAACTGTATTCTGATATTGCTGAAAATACGGGTAATGTATTTAAAGGAGATATATTACGATTAGAGCAGATACTATTTAACCTCATTGGTAATTCCCTGAAGTTTACTACAGAGGGATTTATCTCTTTAAACTGCAAAGTTTTAAAAGATAACAATAACTTTCAGGAAGTGTGCATTTCGGTTACTGATACCGGAATAGGTATGGAGCAAAGTTTTGCGAATACAATTTTCAATAAGTTTTCTCAGGAAGATAAATCTACAACACGAAAGTTTGGAGGCACTGGCCTAGGTATGGCAATTACACGGGAGCTTGTACAGTTAATGAAAGGGCATATTACTATTGAAAGCCAAAAAAATGTTGGAACTACTATTAATATTATTCTTCAACTTGAGAAGGGTGTCTTAAAAAATGTAAAGAAACCTCAGAGTGAGATAAATCATGATATTGCCGGAACAAACATTTTGTTAGTAGAAGACAATCAAATGAACAGGATGGTTGTTAATTATACGCTTAACTACTTTAACTGTAAAGTTACAGAGGCGACTAATGGTCTTGAAGCACTTGACATTTTGAAAAAAGATAAATTTGATGTTATATTAATGGATGTTCAGATGCCTGAAATGGGGGGTATTGAAGCCACTAAAATAATAAGGGAAGTATTAAAAATTGATACTCCTATAATTGCACTTACAGCTAATGCTTTTAAGAGTGAAATTGATAAGTGTAAAGAGGCGGGCATGAATGATTATGTCACAAAACCTTTTGAAGAGTCTGTACTTATCGAAACTTTAGCCAGATATACCATTAATAAAGATGTTTTACCCGAAAATATTATAGAAAGAATAGATATAGCAAAATTATATGATTTGAAGATTCTCAATAATATGAGTAAGGGAAATAATGAATTTGTTCAAAAGATGATTTCTATTTTTATTAGCCAGACGGAAGATGTTATAGATAGGGTTGATAAAGCCTTAGTTGATGAAGATTTCCCTCTCGTTAGCCAACTTATCCATAAGATTAAGCCCAGTATTGAAAGCATGGGGATTTTATCTATTATGGAAGATGTTAAGCGTTTGGAAAAAATAGCAAAGGAATCTTCTGATCGAAATCAAATTACTATTTTATTTATCCATATTAAAAATATTCTTTTAATAGTTATTGAAAAGCTAAAAGAAGAAATCAAAGTATAACACATTGGAATATTTTCCAAATAATGGAATTAAAAAAAGTAAATTAAATTTGTAAATAACTGAAAAACAAATAGTTGTAATTTTGGTTCGAAATTGGTATACACTTTATCAAACAAAAAAGTGATAAAGATGGAAACGCAAAACCAATTTAAATTCTTCATTGTAGACGATGATGTTTTCTGTGCAAATGTTTACGAACAATATCTCACTACATTAGGCTATAAAGACATAACTGCTTATAGTAATGGCACTGATTGTCTTAACAATTTGCACTTGAATCCGGATATTATTTTTTTGGACCATAATATGGAAGATATTACCGGATTTGAGGTGCTTAAAAAAATTAAAAGATATAATCCAAACATTTATGTGGTTATGATTTCCGGTCAGGAAAACATGAAAACAGCCATTGATGCCTTAAAATATGGTGCTTTTGATTATGTAATTAAAGGCAAAGATGTATGTGAAAAGATAGGTGAGGTAATAAATAAAATTATCAGGGTAAAAGAAGAGCTTGCAAAATCTAATCCGGGTATTATAAAACGCCTTCTGTCTATATTTTAAGAACTCCTTAATACTATTGGATATGAAAACTACACTTAAATATCTTTTTATTGTTTTGATTCTGAGCTCTTGCAAAACACAAAATCTGCTTGTGAGCAAAGAACAAAAACCTGAAGATAAGAATACATTTCTATATGATTCAGATTATCAGTACAGGATTCGTAAAGACGATAAAATATCCATCTCAGTATGGGGTGAAGATGATTTAAGTGTAGGGTCGGTCTATGGGATTTATAACTCTAACGAAGTTTACGGAAAGTGGTTGATGGTAGACATAAATGGAAATATAGAAGTTCCTAAAATTGGTACTACTAATGTTTTAGGAAAAACAGTACCTGAGTTAAAAAATATACTTACCGAAAAATTAAAAAAATGGCTTGTAAATCCTATCGTTGATATAAAAGTACTTAACAAGGAAATCACAATTTTAGGTGAGGTTAGAAACCCTAATACCATACAGGTTGATAAAGATAACGTTACTTTATTAGAACTGATAAGTAAAACCGGAGGATTTGAGTTTTATGCTAATCTTAAATCTATAAAGGTTTTAAGACAGGAGGGAGAAAATGTGAGGGTCACAAATATTGATCTTACAACTGCAAATGATATTTTGAATACCAATATACAATTACATCCGGGTGATGTTGTAATTGTACCTTCCAAGAAGAACAAGGAATTTGATAAACGCATAGCTACAATTATACCACTGGCTACTACAGTAAGCGCAGCAGCAATTTTAGTGGGACTTCTTTAAAAACTCCAGCCATGAATGAGAACATAAGAATACTGAAACCTTTCTTCAGAGGGATCCCTATTATAATTATGGTAATGATACTGTCTGTACTTGCAGCCAAAAAATACCTTAATTACGTGACCCCAATGTATGAAAGTACAGCTAAATTAAAGTTGGCCGATGTACAGGAAGGTGTGCCCAGTGCCAATCTTTTTAAAGACTTTGACGTTTTTGCTTCAGCTAATAAAATAGCAACTGAGATTGAAGTGTTGAAATCATCGTTACTTGTTGAGAAAGCATTAGGAGAACTTCCTTTTAACAAAGAGATTTATAGAAAGGGTAGTGTACAATCAGTTGAATTATTTAATAATTCTCCAATACTTATTGATGCAACGTTTAGCTCTGATAAAGCACTAAACAAACGTTATGGCCTTAAAGTACTTTCAAATAATGAGTTTTTATTTACTTATCCTGATTCTGAAAGGAATATTAAAGGCATTTTAGGTAAACCTCTAAAAATAGATTATGGAACTATACTGGTTCGGTTGAATGAAGAGTATATTAAATCAAAAAAGGAAGTAAAAATAGCTGATGATTATGAATTTGAATACCTGAGCCAGGCAAAGCTTATGGATAAAATAAATAAAGAATTAGATATTGTAGCCGTTGATAAGGATGTACCGGTAATTAGAATTAACCTTAAAAGCAATGTACCTGAAAAAGCTTCATTATTCGTAAATAAATTAGCTGAAGTTTACATTAGGGATTATATTGAAAGTAAATATAAAGCAGCCGATACTACTGTTGATTTTCTTAAGGGTGAAATTACATCTTCCAACGAAAAGTTAACCAAATCAGAAGATAATATACAAAATTTCAGAGATAAAAAGAATATCATCAATCTTACTCAGGAGACTGAAACCGATCTAAGGAAAATAGCACAGTTAAAGATTGAAAAAACTAACCTTAAAATGAGCCTGGATGCCATTAAAGAACTAAATGGCTACATCGATTCGGGTAAGGATAATTATCTTGATCTGGCGGCAAATTTTGAAGCATTTACCGATTTGCTTTCTACAGAAATGGTAAAAAACATGAAAGCACTTCAGGCTGAGAAAAAAGACTTATTACTTACATATACACCTGAGAATGACAAGGTAAAAATCATTGATTCTAAAATTAAAGATTTAACCGACTACCAGATTGAAAGCATTAAAAACACAGAGAAGAATCTTCAGGTAAAATATAACGAATTATCTTCTCAAATAGGTCAGGCAGAGCAGGCTTTTGTGGGCTTGCCGGAAAAAGAAAAACAACTGAACATACTTAACAGAGAGTTCAATTTGTATGAGAAAAATTATAATTTTTTAAATGAAAAAAGAATTGATGCTGAAATAGCCAAATCGGCCAAAATAGCATTTCATAAAATAATAACCCCTGGAGACATTCCTGCTTCGCCTGTATCACCAATAAGAGCTATTATAATAATTGTATCTGCAATAATGGGAATGTTTGGATCTTTGGTTCTTATATATGCTGTTCATTTTGCAAAAGCAAAAGTTAATGATATTTATACGATTGAAAAGAACAGTAGTATTCCTGTTGCATTAGCTACTCCATTTATTAAAAATAAAGAAGAAATAGGAGAAACTTTTTTACAGGAGGCTATGCAGATGGATCTTAAGGGACTGGTTGGTGAGAAAAGTATATTGGCTATAAGCTCATTTGATAAATCCAGTGATCATAGGTTTCATTCATTGAACCTTATTAATTCATTTAGGGAGCAGGGAAGAAAGGTACTGGTTATTGACGCTACCGGAGAGCTTGAAGTTGAGAATGATAAAGAAGATTATATTGATTTCTCTGAAGCGAAATACCTAAGTTATACTAAATCGGCCTTTGATAATTTAATAAAAGAACAGATGGAAGATTATGAACTATGTGTAGTGCATAATCAATCCATAAAAAAAGGGTCACTTTCTTTAGTGTTTATGAGCCTTGCAAATCAAAACTTTGTTGTTCTTGATAGCAGGCAAACTGCTGAGAAAACAATTTTAAAGATTGAACTTTTAAAAGAAGAATATAATCTTCCGGGTATGTGGTTTATATTGAATAAAACAGGCTATAACCCTAGTATTTTCTCATCGCTTAAAAAAATGTACAGACAGATCACCAACAAGTAAAAGTGTTTTGATATGTATCCATTTAAAAAAATAGCCGTCTCAAAACCTCTCCTGGCTTTTACAGATCAGGCGCTATTTAGTGGTACAAGTTTTTTGCTAACACTCTTGTTAGCCCAAAAGATGGACATTAAAAGTTTTGGAATCTATTCATCAGTGGTATTAATTGTGTATCTTTTAGTAAGTGTTTTTAGTGCTGTTTTGATTCAGCCTTTTCAGGTTTCATTTTCTACAATTAAACAGCCTAAGCAATATATCTCCTTTTTGTTTTCGGGATTGATAATTCTCCTTTCATTATTGGTTGTGATTCTCTTACTGTTGAATAGATTCATTTTTCAGGAAGGCTATCATATAGTTACCGGCTCACTTTTATGTTTTTGCGTTGGATTTTTGATAAATGATTTTCTAAGAAAGATTTTTCTGGGCACCGGTGATATCAGAATTGTACTCATTATGGATAGCCTTTATTTTTTATTGCTTATATATTTATTTATCACTCCTGATTTTAGTTTATCCGGAATTTTATGGATACTGGGTTCTGCAAATTTGATTTCTTCACTTCCAGGCTTAGGCTATATGGTTAAACATTACGAAATACCTGTCTTGTGGGGTGAGTATTTTAAAGATCATATTCAGCAGGGAAAATGGCTGCTAAGTGTAGCGGTTTTACAATGGTGTTCAGGGAATTTTTTCGTATTGGTTTCCGGAATTTATTTAGGAGTAGAAGCTTTAGGGGCTTTGAGGCTTGTACAATCATTTTTTGGAATTATCAATGTAGGACTTCAAACCATAGAGAATTATTTTGTACCTAAAATATCTTCAATTTATAATGAAAGTGTTGAGAAAGCAAAGGCATATATTGTTAAACTTACTGTAAGCGGACTTGTAATTTTTGGAGTTATACTCTTGCCTGTTTTTGTTTTCTCAGATAAGATTATTTTTATTGTCGGAGGCTTACAGTATCAGAATTACGGATATGTAGTAAAAATGATCTGTATTCTGTATCTCTTCATTTTTTTAGGTTATCCTGTAAGGATATCTATCAGGGTGTTGATTCTTAATAAAACTTTTTTCATAGGATATTTAATGTCATTTATCTCATCAATAGCAACATTCCATTTCCTGTTAGAGTTTTACGGGCTTTACGGAGCTATAACAGGGCTTATTATCAATCAGCTTATAATGATGATTTATTGGCAAAATCAATTAAATAATAAACAATTCGTATTATGGAAATAATTCATTTAATTCTTGGTAAAGCTAATCCGGACAGGATGAATGGTGTAAACAAAGTGGTATACCAGTTAGCGACCAAACAAGCTGAATTTGGTGAAAAAGTTGCTGTTTGGGGAATTGTTAGTGATAAAGAAGAAAATTACGGCAGCCGCAATTTTGAGACCCGACTTTTTTTAAAAACTTCATTTCCTTTTTTCTTTTCAAAAGAACTGAAAGAAGCTATACTGGAAAAAAAAGGAAAAGCAGTGTTTCATCTTCATGGTGGATGGATTCCCGTTTATTTCTTATTAGCCAAACTGCTCTACAGGCACAACATAAAATTTGTAATTACTGCACACGGAGCCTATAATACCATAGCAATGAAAAAAAGCAGTATGATAAAAGCATTATACTTCCGTTTTTTCGAAAGAAGAATCCTTGAAACGGCAGACAGTATCCATTGCATAGGTAAAAGTGAAGTTCACGGGCTTAAAAAAATATTCAAAAAAGATAATGTTGTATTGCTGCCTTACGGATTTGTAAACAATTACCCTGTTGAGACCAAAGGTCCAAATAAAGAAAATATAATATTTGGTTTTATCGGAAGGCTGGATATATATACCAAAGGATTAGACACTTTGCTTCATGCCTTTAAAAAGTTTCATTATAACTATCCGGATTCTAAATTATGGATAGTGGGTGACAGTAATGAAAGAGAAACTCTTCAGCACTTGATTTCAAAAAATCATCTTGACAAAAATGTGGTTTTGTATGGGAGTAAATTTGGAGATGAAAAAAACGAGTTATTACAGAAAATGGATGTTTTTGTACATCCTTCCCGAAATGAGGGGTTACCCTTGTCAGTCATAGAAGCAGCAAGTTTTGGCAAGCCCTGTATTGTTACCGATAGTACGAATATTGGTCATGAAATAGCAAATTACAATGCGGGAGAGACCATATACTCACAAAATGAGAATAAACTTGAAGCTGCTATGGTTCACATGGTTAAAGTTTTTAATGATCCGGGTGCTTTTGTAGTAATGCAGCAAAATGCTATGCGAATGGTACAAGAGGAATACAACTGGGAAAAATTGCTATTGAAATTCCGCAATAATTTATACCACATGTAATGGAAACCAATGTAAAAATACACGACGCTTTTTTAAAAACAATAAACAATTACATGTTTATTGTTTTACTGCTGATGATAGCCTGTTTTTTTACATGGAGTGAAAATGTTGCAATCACCAGGGGTATAAAAGTAGTGGGAAGGATGGGACTAATGCTTTCGTCTATTGGTATTTATTACAAGATACTTAATTATGGAGCAGTAAATACGCTTGGATATAAAAATATATTTTCTCCATTATTTTATTTGTTGTACCTGACACTGGGGTTTTTATCCTTTATGTGGAGTACTAATCCTGGATTCAGTATGCTCCAGTGGTTTATGACTTTTCAAAGTCTTGTTTTTGCTTATTTTTTTATTAAAAGCTTAAAAGTACTGGATCATTTTTTTGAAGGTCATTCAATTCGTCTCTATCATTTACTTGGTAATTCTGTTTTCGTTTTGCAAACCATATTTGTAATTGGTATGTGGGTAGATCCTGATACTTTTTTCAGGTTGACAAATGGAGGAGAAGAAGCCCGTTTAGGAGGCGTAATGATGAATCCTAACGAACTGGGAATGTTGGCAGGCCTAGGTGTTGCTTGCCTGATTTTTGACCTTTACAGGAAAAAGAGTAAAGTATGGACTATCATAAAAATTCTTGTAATTTTTTACGCCCTATTCATGACAGGATCCCGTTCTTCGTTAATTGGAGTTTTATTAATCATATTTTTTCATATAAACCAAACTAAAAGGAAGGGCTTAAAAATGGCTATTATTGCAGGAGTTCTTTTGGTTGTACCTTTTGCAATACATCAGGTTATTTTAAAAGGGGGCGATAAAGAGCGTCTTGAAGAAATTCTTACCCTTACAGGGCGTTTACCTTTTTGGCAGGCTCTTGTTACTGAAGGTTTGCCAAGGGAGCCATTATTAGGTTTCGGCTATATGAGGATAGATTATAAAGAATTTTTTCAGAGTGTTCATACCTACCCGGGAAAAATGACTCATAACACTTTTATGCAGGTTTTAATGAACCTTGGGTTTATTGGACTTTGTACCGCAATTTTCCAGATGATTTTTACCTTTAGGGCATTCTTTTCTGAAAATAAAGAAAATAAACTTATGCTTATAGGCATGCTTATACCGGTACTTATAAATTCATTTACTGAATTTGGAATATTTGGTGAAAGCAATTATGGTATTCTTTTTTATCAGATGATAATCTTTTCGGTATCCTTTAAATATAATACCCGTTTAACTTCTGTTCAGAAAATTTACTTAAGAAAAAGAAGGCCTGATTTAGGTTTGTAGATTTCCAAAAACCGTATAATTTCCATTTTTTGGAATATTTTGTTATTTGCTGTTTGTTGAAAATGCCTGATTTTAAAGGGGTTTTAAGTTTTGGTATAATTTTCCTTTCTATAAAATTGAAATTAAATTTATATGTCATGGAAAATATATTTAATAAAATAGGATACACCCTATCACGTAAAAGCAACAGTACTAACGATTCTGTCCTTGATGTTTTATGTATTAAAAATCCGGATGGAAGTATTAGATGGGTATGGAATGCTAACAACAAAAAACCATTATTCCTAAAGTTTTATAATGTAGGAAACAAGAGGGCTAAATTGTTTGCATTTATGATAAAAATGGTTTTTGCGTTGAGACTGCAAAAGCTGATATTTAGCAGAACGAGATATTTTTACAACAAAGAAACTATTACGCTTTTTGACTGTAATGATGCATGGGCCTTATTTACCGGAACTGTTGGGCCTAATAATAAGGCTATATTATACACAAACAATTCCTTCTTCAAAATTGCTACTACTAATAATGCTCAGGAGCTGATAAAAAAAGAAAACAGGATTTTAAGCAATAATGCATTTTCAAATTTCAGAGTTCCTAAATCAAAACAAATATCGGATGATATTATTCAGCTTTCTGATGTTACAGAAAATGGTATCAGGACAGGAAAAATAGGTAATGGTCACCTTAAAGCTTTAGATGAAATGAATTTTCCTAATGACCAGATTGTTAAAATTAATTCTTGGAAATTATTTAATGATTTGAGGAAAGATTTCAGTACTATTAAAGATGAAAGAATTCCTAAAAACCTTATGAGGAAAATTAATATTCTCATCGATGGTTTAGATCCCGAAGAAGTTGTAGGGGTTTCTCTGTCCCATGGCGATTTTACTTCATGGAACATGTATGAAAGTGATGGTAAAATTGCATTATACGATTGGGAGCTTGCTACTTATGATCGTCCAAAGGGATTCGATTATTTTCATTATCTGATTCAGCAAGGTGTGATGGTTGATAGAAAATGCTGGAAAGACATTTATGAAGACATCAAAGACCAATGCTCCGGTGATTTTTGCAATACTGCTTTTGGATATGACCTGGAAATAGTAAACAGATATTTAAAGTTCTATTTACTGATAAATTGTATGAATTACTTAAAAGTTTATGCATCACAACCAAATTGGCATATACAGATCAACTGGTTATTTGAAGTTTGGAATGAAGCTCTGAATATGTTCCTGACAGAAAACAAAAGTTCAAGACAATTGATGATTATGGATTTATTTGATCATATCCAAAATGAGAATTATGCAGCAGTTAAATTCCTGAATGGCTATCCGGAAAACCTAAGCGTAAATTCAGACATAGATCTTATTGTAGAAAATGATCTCAATGACAAGCTTATTCATTTCTTCGAAAAACATTCTCTGGTAACAAAAATGGTATCTAAACCTAAGTCATTTATGAATACGATTCAACTGATATTAAGTGAAGGCTCTTTCCTTTCTATAGATCTTATATGGCAGCCTAAAAGAAGGAATGTTGTTTTCATGGAAGTAAAAAAAGTACTTAAAAATGCCTATATGAACAATTTTGGTGTCAGGACAACTTCTGTTAGCGACACTATGCAATACATCTCCGGATTCTATTCGCTTAACAATGCTGAAATACCTGAAAAATTTAAAGTATACGAAGAAGCGGCTGTTGACATGAATAAAAAAAATGACAGCATTGTTAATGAGTATTTTCAGGATTATGTGAAAGATAAAAAGGCACTGATGAGAAAATTGAGAAAGATTAAAGAAAACAGAGGCCTTAATGCTGTAAAAAACATGGTCTTATATTTTTATGATACTCTGACTTCCTTCAGAAGAAGAGGTTTTGTGGTTACTTTTAGCGGAGTAGACGGAGCAGGTAAATCTACAGTAATTGAAAATGTAGCCCAGTTAATAGAGAAACAATTAAGATTACCGGTAGTTGTTTTACGCCATCGTCCGTCTATACTGCCTATCATCAGCGTAATTTTTAAAGGTAGGGAAGAAGCTAAAAGAATTGTAGAGTCAAGCTTACCAAGAAAAGGGAACAATACCAGCTTTTTATCATCTCTTTTGCGCTTTTCATATTACTACACAGACTATTTTATAGGACAGTTTCTGGTATACATTAAATATACTTTAAGAGGCTATGTAGTAATTTATGATCGCTATTATTTTGATTTTATTGGCGATGCTAAAAGAAGCAATGTTGTTTTACCAAAAGGACTGTCATTCTTTGGTTATAGGTTTTTACTTAAACCTAAATTCAACTTCTTTCTTTTTGCTGATACACAGACTATTTTAGAAAGGAAAAAAGAGTTAGATGAATCCGCTATAAAAGAACTGACTAATAATTATGGCTCTTTGTTTGGAAAACTTGGAAAACAAAGCAAAAGCGAAGTATATGAGGTAATTGAGAACAATGATCTTAACATTACTCTTAATCATGTTTTACTAACCATTAAAAGCCATTGATATGAAAACTTTAATGCAGAAGTTGATTCAGCTTAGAAATCCTGATTTCAGGTTTGATGAAAATATCACTACGCCTATGCTGATACAGTTTATGGGGATACAATTTATGGCTGTATTTAGAGGACTGTTTGTATTCCTTTACCTGAAAAATCCTAAAGGGATGATGTTGGGTAAATCGGTAAGTTTCTTTAACCCATCGGGGATAACCTGGGGCCGATTTTTACGATTAGGAAATCATGTTTCCGTGTCTGCATTAAGCATTAATGGTGTGAGATTCGGTAATAATGTAAGCATAGGCGCCTTTAGCAGGATAATAGTATCAACATCGCTAAATAATCCCGGTGATAAGATTGTATTAGGAGATAATGTGGGTATTGGTGAATTTGCCTATTTAGGTGGTGGCGGTGGCTTAGAAATAGGGGATGAGTGTATTGTAGGACAGTACTTTAGCTGTCATCCCGAAAACCATAATTGTGATGACTTAAATATTTCTATCAGGCATCAGGGGGTTTCAAGAAAAGGAATACGAATAGGTAGCAATTGCTGGATTGGCAGTAAGGTTACAATACTTGATGGTGTAGAAATAGGCAGTGGATGTGTTATAGCTGCAGGAAGTGTGGTAACTAAATCTTATCCGGATAATAGTATAATTGGAGGTGTTCCTGCTAAAATTTTAAAAAACAGGAATCATGAGCAATAGAACTATTTTAGCATCTTGTTATGCCGTTAATCCTTATAAAGGGTCCGAAGATGCAATGGGTTGGAATTTTGTAATGCAAATTGCCAGATTTAATAAAGTAATAGCGGTTACAAGAGAAAATAACAGAGAAGCAATTGAGCGATTTATGGCTATAAATCCGGCCTCTGAATATTCTAATATCACATTTTTATATTTTGATTTGCCTTATTACATGCGCTTCTGGAAAAAAGGAAGCCGTGGAGCCATACTTTACTTTTACTTATGGCAAAAGGGAATTGTAAGTTTTGTAAAAAAACAAAAACTCAGCTTTGATATTGCTCACAATGTTAACTTTCATAACGACTGGACACCCAGTTTTTTATGGAAATTAAATAAACCTTTGGTTTGGGGTCCCGTCGGTCATCATCCGCTCATTCCAAAAATGTATTTGAGACCTTATTCCCTAAATTATAGTATAAAAGATAGCCTTACCTGGCTTGTAAAAAAAATATTCTGGAATTATTCATCTGCTTTAAAAGAAACAAAAGATAATTCGGCCCATATATGGTGTATGAATACTGATGTTCCTGTTAAGCTTAACCTGAAAGGAAATAGCTATTCTGTTTTTCCATCTGTAGCATCTGAGGATTATTCCGATACTGTCGAGGTTGGAGAAACACAAGGTTTCCATATTATAAGTGCCGGACGTTTTGTTCCTCTCAAAGGTTTTGATCTTACCATTCGTTCTTTTATCCAATTTTTAGATAGAATACCTTTTGAAGAAAGGGAGAATTGTAAACTAACGCTTGTAGGCTCAGGACCGGAAAAAGGATTTTACGAGCAATTGATCAATAACAGCATTGCTAAAGATAATATTGAAATTATTGAATGGATTGAGCGTAAGGAGTTAATGAAACTCTACGCAAAATCATCTGTGTTTATGTTCCCATCCCACGAAGGAGCAGGGATGGTTGTAGCAGAAGCATTATCCTTTGGTTTACCTGTAATTTGCCTTGACAACATTGGTCCGGGGCAATACATAACACCTGAATGTGGTTTTATCATACCTCAAACAAATTATGATGCAACGGTTTCAGGACTTGATGATGCATTATACAAATTGTTTAACGACAATAGTTTGTTGGCAAAAATGAGCAGGAACGCGCGTGAAAGATATAATGAACGATTTACCTGGAATAGCAGGGGCGAGCATCTAAAAGAAATTTATAATAACATATCATTATGAGAGTTATAGCGGTACACTTATTAAATGACTTTAGCGGCAGCCCTAAAGTTTTAAGACAACTGTTAAATGGCTGGGCTAAAAGAAATGTTGAATTACATTTATTCACCTGTGGCGGACGAGAAGGGTTCTTATCAAATTTGCCCAATGTTAATCATTATTTCTATTGGTATAGGTTTACTAAAAATCCATTGATACGATTGATATTTCTTTTCTCAAGTCAAATTCTTTTAGCCGTTAAATTAGTCTTCTTCCTGAATAAAGACGATGTATTGTATATAAATACCGTGTTACCATTTGGAGCTGCATTAGCCGGAAAAATAAGAGGTGTAAAAGTCGTTTATCATATACATGAAACTAGTATGAAGCCACTGCTATTCAAACGCTTTTTGTTTGGTATTGTTAGATGTTCAGCTGATGATATTGTATATGTTTCTGAGTTTTTAGCCAATCAGGAGCCATTGGATGTTAGAAAACATATTATCCATAATGTTCTTGAGGAAGAATTCATTCAAAAAACATCAGTTTCTTCAAATTATTCGAAACACGAAAAGATCGTATTGATGATATGTTCATTAAAAGCATACAAAGGAGTCAATGAGTTTTTAAATTTGGCTGAAATGAATTCAGGATATGTTTTTAAGTTGATTGTAAACGCATCAATTTCAGAAATTTACGACTACTTTAAAAATGTAGAAATACCTGCAAATCTCTTAATTTATCCTACTCAGATTGACACACATCAATTTTACAATGAGGCTGCTATGGTGCTAAATTTATCGGATACAAAACTGTGGGTTGAAACCTTTGGCCTAACAATTTTAGAGGCGATGGCTTATGGTTTGCCGACGATAGTTCCTCCTGTTGGCGGTGTTACTGAACTCGTAGATGAAGGTAAAAATGGTTTTTTAATAGACAGTAAAAACCTGTCATTACTATCCGCCACCATTTGCAGAGTTTTGGAGGATAAAGAGCTATACAATGAAATGAGTAAACATGCAAAAGATAAAAGCAGGGACTTTAACCTTGATATTTTTGAGCAAAAATCATTTAACCTGCTTTCCTGATAATGTTTTTATTTCCAAAATATGGAAAATTAAATATTAATACTTGTTTTTAACTTACTGAAAATCAATGGTTTTTAATTAAAGCATGATTTTGGTACTGTACCAGAAAAATAATCAAATTATGAAAACACGTAAAATTGCCATAATTGGTACCGTAGGCTTACCTGCTAAGTATGGAGGTTTTGAAACCCTTGCAGATCATTTGGTGAGCAATCTATCTGATAAGTATGATTTTACGGTCTATTGTTCTCAAAAGAAATATAAAAAGGAAGAACGATTAAAATCATACAAAGGAGCAAAGTTAAAATACATTCCTTTAGAAGCTAACGGGATTCAGAGCATATTATATGATACTATTTCTATAATTCATGCAATTTTTAAAAATGATGTTTTACTGATTCTTGGTGTGGCCGGAGCATGGATTTTGCCTTTTGTGAGATTATTTACAAATAAAAAAATAATCATTTCAATTGATGGAATCGAATGGAAAAGGGATAAATGGCCACTGATGGCTAAATTGTATTTGTGGTGGTCAGAAAAAATAGCTGTAAGATATTCACATATTGACATCTCAGATAACGAATCCATTCAGGATTATACAGCTATCCGTTATGAAACACTAAGCCGTGTTATTGAATATGGCGCAGATCATACAAAAAATGTAAAACCTAATGAAGAGGATATACGTAAATATTCGTTTCTTAAAGAGAATTATGCGGTAAAGGTATGTCGTATTGAGCCAGAAAATAATGTTCATGTAGTTTTAGAAGCTTTCAAACAAAAATCAGACACCAATCTGGTACTCGTAGGGAACTGGAATAATAGTGAGTATGGTAAAAAACTGAAAGATAAATATAATGAAGTCCAAAATCTTTATTTGTACGATCCTATTTATGACCAGAGGCAAATTGATTTGATAAGAGGAAACGCAAGTTTATATATTCACGGGCATTCAGCAGGAGGAACCAATCCATCCCTGGTTGAAGCTATGTATTTAGAGCTACCGGTTATAGCTTTTAATGTCTCTTATAATATTACAACTACTGAAGGAAAAGCGCTCTATTTTTCGTCTGTACAAGATTTAGTAAATCAATTATCTATTGTTAATGATGAAATGCTGGTTAAACTTGCTGCTGCAATGTCTTCAATAGCCAGGAGAAGGTATACCTGGAATACCATTGCCAGGAAATATGAATTTTTGATTGAAGAAGCTTATATAACTAAAAGGAAGATAGGTATTTCTTCGGAGGTAAAAAGACTAAGGAATTCTTTTTTACAGGATTTTCAGCTGTCACATCTAAAAGACAATAACTTTTTTTACGAAAACAGATAAGTCATGAAAACACTATTGGAAATTATATCGTATGGATTTTTGTCGCTTCTTTTGACAATCAGTTTCATACCATTCATTAGAAAAGTTGCAATTTCTGTTAACCTGGTAGATAAACCTAATTACAGAAAAGTGCATTTAGATACAGTACCTTTGATAGGAGGGATAGCAATAGCCTTAGTAGTATTTATGGTGATTTTTATTTCTGGTTTCAGAAATGTTTTTATCAAAGAATACTTTAGTGTTTTTGCAGGAGCAATTACTTTGCTAATCGTTGGTATTATTGATGATAAAAATGATATTTCGGCAAAGTATAAATTAGCGATACAACTAATTTTGGCTCTAATCATTGCACTTTCCGGTACAAGACTGACTTCGCTATATGGCTTATTTGGTATTTATGAAATAAGTACGTGGATACAGTATTTATTGACAATTTTAATTATTACGGGTGTTGTTAACGCTTTTAATCTTATGGACGGAGTAGATGGTCTCATGGGTGGACTTTCATTAATTGGTTTCTCAATTTTTCTGATTTCCGCAATTTATTTCAAAGATTATTTTCTGGTATTTTTAAGTGCTGTTTTTATGGGAGCCATCGTAGGTTTTCTAAAATTTAATTTAGGGAAGAAAAAGATTTTCATTGGTGATTCAGGATCTCTTTTCATAGGCTTTATAATGATAACATTGGCTATAAAGTTTTTACAAAAAAACATGTTGCCGCATGATACAACCCCCGATCTTGTTTTATTAATCTTGCTTGTCTTTTTTTCAATACCAGTTTTTGATTCGTTAAGGGTATATATGGGAAGAATGAAAAATGGAAAATCTCCTTTTAAAGCTGATAAATCACATCTTCATCACTTGTTGCTTAGTATTGGTTTAACACATAAGAAAGTAGATATTGTAATTTCTGCAATATGTATGTTAATGCTTATATTGATTGTCAGTTTAAAATCTTTTTTGACAATGACCTTAATTATTATGCTTTTAATTCTTTCTTTTTCAATAATCATAAGATTGCTTCTGATGATTAATAAGTTATATCAATGGACTACTAGAATCAAAGTGATGGAGTGTTCGGTAAACAAAAAAGAAAGCAATTTAGATTATTAATTATTGTATTTCGTTTATCTCCTTCTATTATTGACGAAATTATATTGACAGACATGCTAAATAATTATTTATAATAGTTATCGGATTATTCTTAAATATATATGTTGTTAACTTACTGAAATTACTTTTATATTCATTTTTAATTAAAAAATAAATTATTTTAATGTTAATTTATTTAAAAATTGAATAAATTTGTACTTCCCCCAAACTTGATCGATATGGAAGATCATATTCTTTTTAATGCTATTATCGAAAATGCAATTGACGGAATTATTACGATTGATGAACATGGCGTAATCGAATCGATAAATCCCTCAGCATGCAATCTCTTTTTGTATTATCCACACGAACTTATCGGAAAAAGCATTGAATTATTAATGCCTGTTTCTTATATAGAAAAGTATAATTCGTGTTTACACTCTTTATTGTCTTCCGGGATTGATTCCAGAGGTATTAATAGGGATGTACTGGGTAAGAAAAAAGACGGTTCTATATTCTCTTTTAGATTAGGAATTAGTGAAATCAATTTTCATGGTAAAAGACTGTTTACAGGATTTGTTCATGACCTGAGTTATCGAACCGAGGTAGAAAACAAGCTGCTTCAGTATACTCAGCATTTAGAAGAAATAGTAAAGGACCGTACAAACTCTTTGAATGAAACAATTGAAGCTCTTACCGAAGCCAAAGAAGAAATAAGTACAACTTTGGAAAATGAAATAAAGATGAGCAGGCTAAAAAGCAGGCTTTTATCTATGGCTTCTCATGAATTTCGCACACCTTTGAGTACTATTCAGCTTTCTTCATCTTTGATTCAGCATTACGCCGAAAAATCCGAGCACAATAAAATTGAGAATCACGTTTACAAGATTAAAAGTGCCATTGGTAATCTCACGACGATTCTTAATGATTTTTTACAGCTTGAAAAGACCGAATCTGATAAAATAAAAGTTTCTTATACCTATTTCGAACTTGATTTATTTGTTAATGAGATAATAGAAGAGTTACAATTACTTGCTAAGAAGAGCCAAAAGATAATAAGCAGGCATACGGGTAAATTCAGATTAGTAACATTAGATCAAAATTTGCTTAGAAATTGCATTATTAATTTGGTATCTAATGCCATTAAATATTCCGGTGAAGAAACTAATATTGAGATTCACTCTTCTATAACAGCAAAAAGTATAAATATAACTGTTAAGGATAATGGTATTGGTATACCAAAAGAAGAGCAGGAACATTTGTTTGAGGCCTTTTTCAGGGCTCAAAATACAGGAAATATTCCGGGAACAGGACTAGGACTTCATATAGTGTCCAGATATGTAAAACTTATGGCAGGATCTATAAGTTTCAAAAGTAAACAAAATGAAGGTACAATATTTTCAATTAAATTTCCATTATCATGAGCAAAGTACTTATTATTGAGGACAATGACAGCATCAGGGAAAATATTATTGAAATATTAGAACTGTCTGGCTACGAAGTTTTATCTGCATCAAACGGAAAGTCAGGAATAGAACTTGCAATAACACATAATCCCGATATCATATTATGTGATATAATGATGCCTGAACTAGATGGTTATGGGGTATTGCATGTACTTAGTCAAAGTTCAGTAACCAAAACAATTCCTTTTATATTTCTAACAGCCAAAACAGAAAGATCGGATTTAAGGAAAGGTATGGAACTGGGAGCGGATGATTATCTCACCAAGCCTTTTGATGATTCAGAATTACTCAGGGCTATTGAAAGCCGTACCAAAAAAAAAGAAGCACAGCAATTATATTATGGGCAGACTCCTGAAAATCTTAATACTATAATCTCAAATAAAAAAGGACTGGATGAATTAAAAAGTGTTATGCAGGAGCGAAGCTGTAGGAAATTCAAACCTCATCAGCATATTCATTATGAGGGAGATCACGTAACCGGTATATATTACATTATAAGCGGAACAGTAAAAACTGTAAAATTTACCAAAGATGGACGTGAGCTAATTACGGGCATATACAAAGAGGGAGATTACCTGGATATAAACGTTATGCTATCGGCAAATATTTACAGTGATACAGCCATTGCGATAGAAGAAACAGTTTTAAGTTTTTTACCCATTGATCAATTAGATAAGCTTATTTTTTTACATCCTGAAATTGGAGCCAAATTCATTAATATACTTACCTGCAATATCAGAGAAAAAGAATTACGTCTTCTGCAAATTGCTTACATGTCAGTACGTAAAAGGATAGCAGAGGGAATAATTAAAATGGCCGGGCAACATAATTGTGACAACGCTATGATAAAAATAACACGGGATGATCTTGCAGCACTATCAGGAACTTCCCCTGAAACTGTTAGTCGTACGCTAAGTGATTTTAAAGAAGAAGGGCTTATTAAAAAAAGCGCAGGAACGCTTCATATTCTTAATTTTAATAAGCTTAATACGTTAAGGAACTAGCTGTAAAATAAATTGAAAGTAAGGTAAAAAAACATCATTTTGGATTTTCCAAGATGATGTTTTTTTTGCGCTTTAAAATCAATAATCCACATTGCGTTTTTCAGGATTAATTACGCCTTTTTTCTCATCAAAAATATACTAATTTTTTTGGATACCATGCCTTAAATAAGAATGATATAAATCATCTTTTTAGGTGATCTGTGTCATTACGTATGCTGTATTTAAAATTTAACTTTGATAGGTGTTTTAGATATGTTTTAAATATATCGTTTGATTTTTTTGTTAAAAAATCTACTATTTGAATATCATAAGGCTTCCAAAAATAAAGATAGTTAACTGAATGTCTCATTTTTTAAAACTTGTTTTTGCTAAAAATTAACAAGATATAAATTGTAAAAAAAGTTAATAAAACAAACTAATTTATAGTCGTAAAGATTATACCAGCCCCCTTAAAAATAACCTTATAATTCCTACCTCCTCTAATACTTTATAAATTGTTATACCACAATTACGAAGGTTTTTTTAAGCACTAAGCTAATCAGTTGATAAGCTTATAAAAAACATACTTTTTTGATCAAATAAAAGGATTAAAAAACACAACAATCTCAAAATACAGTTTTCAAAAATTAGAGATTATGAAAAACATTACTTCCTTTTTTAAAAATATTAAATGTAGTCTTGTAACAGTATTTCTATTATTTAATATTCATTATGCATTTTCGCAAGTAGATCTAAGGACGTGTGGTTTTAATTGTACTTCAAATAATTATACATTAACGGATGTATATTTAAGCCTTTCATCCGTAAGTGGTACTCCTATAGGTAATACGCCTTGTACAATTGGTCAATCACAACAGGTTTACATCTACTTAAATTATTCATCAAATTCGAGCTCCACAGTTCACTTTGCCAGATTAAATGCCGACTTAAATATAGGCGGAACAACAACTTTTGTTAATGTTCTTTTGGGAGATGTAGTTCCCGGGAACAACATCAAATTATTATATGGGCCTTTTAATTGGGTTTGTGGTGACGAATTAAGTCTTACCAATACTATAATTGCCTGGAAAACTACTAGTAATAACGATCCGGGACCAAATTATCAATGTAGTAATTACTCTAATTCACAATGTGATTTTACTAATGCTATAACAATTTCTAAGCCTTTAGCGGTTCAGTTTAGTTACAAAGCGTGTAAAGTTGGAAACAATACAACTGTGAATTTCACTTCAACAACAAATGGTGGTAAAACGCCATATACATATGCATGGGATTTTCAAAATGATGGAGGGGCGCCTGATTCTACTTTATCAAATCCCACATATGTATACACAACTCCTAATAATACTGCAAAACTTACCGTTACCGATGCTCAGAATATGTCAAATTCCTATACACTGGCTATTATTCAGCCTGCTGAATTAATGGTAAGTGAGACACATACAACCATAGGGTGTAGTGGAGGAACATCATCCATAACATTAAATGTAACCGGAGGAACACCAGGTTATACATATTTGTGGAATACGGGAGCAACAACAATGAACCTCTCTAATGTGTCTTCGGGTACATATTCGGTTACTGTAAAGGATAGTAATAATTGTACTAAGCAACTATCAGTAACTATACCGGGAGGAGATACGATTAAGCCTGTAATTAATCCTTTACCTGCTCCTACAACTATTAATTGTCCGGATACGCCAGTATTTACTCAGGCAGTTGCTACTGATAATAGTGGGACAGTCAGCTCGTTGACTTATACAGAAGTTAATACTCCGGGATCTTGTTCGGGGACTTATTCTATAACAAGAACGTGGATAGCTACAGATGCATGTAACAATCAGTCTCTTCCTGTAAGTCAAACGATTAATGTTGTGGACAATACACCCCCAGTATGGTCCACCGCAGCATCAGCACTTAATGTAACGTTGCAATGCAGTGATGCTTCAGGACTTGCAACTGCTCAGTCAGAAGCTCCTGTTGCTACAGATAATTGTGGAGGTACAATTACGTACACCAAAACCTCAGGTTCATTTGCAGCAGGTTCATGCGCTAATGCAGGCACTTATACCAATACCTGGGTTGCAAAAGATGTTTGTAATAATACTTCCTCAGTGTTTACTCAGGTAATTACTATTGAAGATACCCAGGTTCCTGTGTGGAGTACCGCAGCATCATCTCTAAATGTAACATTGCAATGCAGTGATGCTTCAGGACTTGCAACTGCTCAGTCACAAGCTCCGGTTGCTACCGACAATTGTGGCGGAGTAATCACCTACACCAAAACCTCAGGAGAATTTACCCGA
>NZ_JBHUMD010000026.1:258804-259065 GCF_042684765.1 Flavobacterium suzhouense
CACCAAAACCTCAGGAGAATTTACCCGAGGCGACTGTGACAACTCAGGTACTTATACCAATACGTGGACTGCTACCGATGGATGTAATAACACCTCTTTAGTCTTCACTCAGGTGATTACTATTGAAGATACCCAGGTTCCGGTATGGAGCACCGCAGCATCATCTCTAAATGTAACATTGCAATGCAGTGATGCTTCAGGACTTGCTGCTGCTCAGTCGCAAGCTCCGGTAGCTACCGATAACTGTGGCGGAGTAATCAC
>NZ_JBHUMD010000026.1:259075-259560 GCF_042684765.1 Flavobacterium suzhouense
GGATACTCAGGTTCCTGTTTGGTCAACAGAGGCATCATCTCTAAATATAACGCTGCAATGCAGTGATGCTTCAGGACTTGCTGCTGCTCAGTCGCAAGCTCCGGTAGCTACCGATAACTGTGGCGGAGTAATCACCTATACCAAAGCCTCAGGAGAATTTACCCGAGGCGACTGTGATAACTCAGGTACTTATACCAACACCTGGGTTGCAAAGGATGTGTGTAATAATACTTCCTCAGTGTTCACTCAGGTGATTACTATAGAAGATACTCAGGTTCCTGTTTGGTCAACAGAGGCATCATCTCTAAATATAACGCTGCAATGTAGCGATTCAGAAGGACTTGCAACTGCTCAGTCACAAGCTCCGGTTGCTACAGATAACTGCGACAGTACAATCACCTATACCAAAACCTCAGGTTCATTTATAGCAGGAGCGTGTGCCAATTCAGGTACTTATACTAATACATGGACCGCTACCGATGGAT
>NZ_JBHUMD010000026.1:259570-263433 GCF_042684765.1 Flavobacterium suzhouense
TAACTGTGGTGGTACAATCACATACACCAAAACCTCAGGAGAATTTACCCGAGGCGACTGTGATAACTCAGGTACTTATACCAACACCTGGGTTGCAAAGGATGTGTGTAATAATACTTCCTCAGTGTTCACTCAGGTGATTACTATAGAAGACACTCAGGTTCCTGTGTGGAGTACCGCAGCATCATCTCTAAATATAACGCTGCAATGTAGCGATTCAGAAGGACTGGCCAATGCTCAGTCACAAGCTCCGGTTGCTACCGACAATTGTGGCGGAGTAATCACCTACACCAAAACCTCAGGAGAATTTACCCGAGGCGACTGTGACAACTCAGGTACTTATACCAATACGTGGACCGCTACCGATGGATGTAATAACACCTCTTTGGTCTTTACCCAGATTATCACCATTGACGATACTCAGGTTCCTGTTTGGTCAACAGAGTCAGTAGCCCTTAATGTTACTCTTGAATGCAGTGATGCTTCAGGACTAGCAAACGCTCAGGCACAGGCTCCTGTTGCTACCGATAACTGTGGAGGTATAATCACCTATACTAAAACCTCAGGAGAATTTACCCGAGGCGACTGTGATAACTCAGGCACTTATACCAATACCTGGACTGCTACCGATGTTTGCGGTAATGTATCAGAGGTCTTTACCCAGATTATCATTATTGAGGATACCCAGGTTCCTGTTTGGTCAACAGAGTCAGTAGCCCTTAATGTTACTCTTGAATGCAGTGATGCTTCAGGACTAGCAAACGCTCAATCACAAGCTCCTGTTGCTACAGATAACTGCGACGGTACAATCACCTATACCAAAACCTCAGGTTCATTTGTAGCAGGAGCGTGTGCCAATTCAGGTACTTATACTAATACATGGACCGCTGCCGATGGATGTAATAATACCTCTTTAGTCTTCACTCAGGTGATTACCATTGAAGATACCCAGGTTCCGGTGTGGAGCACCGCAGCATCATCTCTAAATGTAACGCTGCAATGCAATGATGCTTCAGGATTAGCCACAGCGCAATCACAGGCTCCGGTAGCTACCGACAATTGTGGCGGAGTAATCACCTACACCAAAACCTCAGGAGAATTTACCCGAGGCGACTGTGACAACTCAGGCACTTATACCAATACCTGGACTGCTACCGATGTTTGCGGTAATGTATCAGAGGTCTTTACCCAGATTATCACTATTGAGGATACCCAGGTTCCTGTTTGGTCAACAGAGTCAGTAGCCCTTAATGTTACTCTTGAATGCAGTGATGCTTCAGGACTAGCAAACGCTCAGTCACAAGCTCCGGTTGCAACCGATAACTGTGGAGGTATAATCACATACACCAAAACCTCAGGTTCATTTGTAGCAGGAGCGTGTGCCAATTCAGGTACTTATACTAATACATGGACCGCTACCGATGGATGTAATAATACCTCTTTAGTCTTCACTCAGGTGATTACTATTGAAGATACCCAGGTTCCTGTGTGGAGCACCACAGTATCATCTCTAAATATAACACTGCAATGCAGTGATGTTTCAGGACTTGCTGCTGCTCAGGCACAAGCCCCTGTTGCTACCGACAACTGCGGAGGAGTAATCACCTATACCAAAACCTCAGGTTCATTTGTGGCAGGTTCATGCGCCAATGCAGGCACCTATACCAATACCTGGGTTGCAAAGGATGCTTGTAATAATACTTCCTCAGTGTTCACTCAGGTGATTACTATTGAAGATACCCAGGTTCCGGTATGGAGCACCGAAGCATCAGCACTTAATGTAACGTTGCAATGCAGTGATGCTTCAGGACTTGCAACTGCTCAGTCACAGGCTCCGGTTGCAACCGATAACTGCGGAGGTACAATTACCTACACCAAAACCTCAGGTTCATTTATAGCAGGTTCATGCGCCAACTCAGGTACCTATACCAACACCTGGCTTGCAAAAGATGTTTGTAATAATACTTCCTCAGTCTTCACTCAGGTGATTACTATTGAAGATACCCAGGTTCCGGTATGGAGCACCGAAGCATCAGCACTTAATGTAACGTTGCAATGCAGTGATGCTTCAGGACTTGCAACTGCTCAGTCACAGGCTCCGTTTGCAACCGATAACTGCGGAGGTACAATTACCTACACCAAAACCTCAGGTTCATTTATAGCAGGAGCGTGTGCCAATTCAGGTACTTATACTAATACGTGGACCGCTACCGATGGATGTAACAACACCTCTTTGATCTTCACTCAGGTTATTACTATAGAAGATACTCAGGTTCCTGTTTGGTCAACAGAGTCAGTAGCCCTTAATGTTACTCTTGAATGTAGTGACGTAGAAGGACTTGCAACTGCTCAATCACAAGCTCCGGTTGCTACAGACAACTGTGGTGGTACAATCACATACACCAAAACTTCAGGTTCTTTTGTGGCAGGAGCGTGCGCCAACTCAGGTACTTATACCAATACGTGGACCGCTACCGATGGATGTAATAATACTTCCTCAGTGTTCACTCAGGTTATTACCATTGAAGATACTCAGGTTCCTGTTTGGTCAACAGAGTCAGTAGCCCTTAATGTTACTCTTGAATGTAGTGACGTAGAAGGACTTGCAACTGCTCAATCACAAGCTCCGGTTGCTACAGACAACTGTGGCGGAACAATCACCTACACCAAAACCTCAGGTTCATTTATAGCAGGGGCGTGTGCCAATGCAGGCAGCTATACCAATACGTGGACTGCTACCGACGGTTGTAATAACGCCTCTTTGGTCTTCACTCAGGTGATTACTATTGAAGATACCCAGGTTCCGGTATGGAGCACCGAAGCATCAACACTTAATGTAACGTTGCAATGTAGCGACTCAGAAGGATTGTCCAATGCTCAATCTCAATCACCTGTTGCTACAGATAATTGTGGAGGTACAATTACCTATACCAAAACCTCAGGTTCATTTGTAGAGGGACTTTTCCTTAATGAGGGAACTTACACAAATACCTGGACTGCTACTGACATTTGTAGCAATAGTTCTTCTGTATTTACACAAACAATTACAATCGTAGACACTCTTGTTCCAGTAGTGACAACTTCTGCTTTCGCACTTAATATAACGCTGCAGTGTAGCGATGCATTAGGACTTGCAGCTGCACAGCTATATGAACCTGAAGCAGTTGATAATTGCGGTGGTGCTGTTAGTTTTACCAAGACCTCAGGAACATTTGTTCAAAGTGAATGCGAAAACTCGGGAACTTATACTAATACCTGGGTTGCTTTGGATTTACGTAGAAATGCTTCATCAGTATTTACTCAGATAATTACCATAGAGGATACCCAAGCTCCTATTTGGTCAACAGAGGCATCATCTCTAAATATAACGTTGCAATGCAGTGATGCTTCAGGGTTTGCTGCTGCTCAGGCACAATCACCTGTTGCTATTGACAATTGCGGCGGTGCGGTCAGTTATAATAGAAGTTCAGGAGAATTTATCCGTGGCGACTGTGATAACTCAGGTACTTATACCAATACCTGGGTTGCTACTGATGGCTGTGGTAATGTATCAGAGATCTTTACTCAGATAATTACCATAGAGGACACCCAGGTACCGGTATGGAGCACCACAGCATCATCTCTAAATGTAACGCTGCAATGCAGTGATGCTTCAGGATTAGCCACGGCGCAATCACAAGCTCCTGTTGCAACCGATAATTGTGGCGATACAATTACCTATACCAAAACCTCAGGTTCATTTATAGCAGGTTCATGCGCCAATGCAGGCACCTATACCAATACATGGATTGCTACTGATGTTTGCGGTAATATATCAGAGATATTTACCCAGATTATCACCATTGAAGATACCCAGGTTCCTG
>NZ_JBHUMD010000026.1:263443-263909 GCF_042684765.1 Flavobacterium suzhouense
ACAGAAGGCTTGTTAACTGCTCAGTCGCAAGCCCCTGTTGCGACCGATAACTGTGGTGGTACAATTACATACACTAAAACCTCAGGCTCTTTTGCAGCAGGTTCATGCGCTAATGCAGGAACCTATACCAACACATGGATTGCTACTGATGTTTGCGGTAATATATCAGAGATATTTACCCAGATTATCACCATTGAAGATACTCAGGTTCCTGTTTGGTCAACAGAGTCAGTAGCCCTTAATGTTACTCTTGAATGCAGTGATACAGAAGGACTGACAAACGCTCAGGCACAGGCTCCTGTTGCTACCGATAATTGTGGCGGAGTGATCACCTATACTAAAACCTCAGGCGAATTTACCCGTGGTGACTGTGATAACTCAGGTACTTATACCAATACCTGGACTGCTACCGATGTTTGCGGTAATGTATCAGAGGTCTTTACCCAGATTATCACTATTGAGGATA